>JAOZPL010000117.1:4673-6440 GCA_029932795.1 Candidatus Zixiibacteriota bacterium
CCTCCGGATTCCCACTCCCACTAACAGTTTCTGTCACTCAGATCTATCCGTCGCCCTTGACAGAACGCCCGTTTCTGGTTATACTTCAGACGGCTGCAACTACTTAACAGGACAGCTATTTCACCAACCGCGCTGTTGGAGGAGGAATTTATGTTCAGGTTTATTCTGCTAATTCTGGCAGGTCTGGCTGTCGTACTGTTGTCCCCTGAAGGTTTTGCTGTAACAATCCACGTACCGGGCGATTCGGCGACTATTCAGCTGGGGATTGATGGGGCAGTGAGTGGAGACACAGTGCTGCTGGCTGATGGAACTTATACCGGTGGCGGAAACAAAAACATAAGTTTTGAAGGGAAAAATATTGTTGTCAGGTCTGAGAATGGTTCGGGTTTTACAATCATCGACTGCAACGGCACTATAGGGGAAGATTTTCATCGCGCCTTCGTTTTTGTGGACGGGGAGGATTCCACAGCGGTTCTCGAGGGATTGACCATAGTAGATGGGGTTGCCTTCTATTGGACCAATATTGGACCGGGTATGAAAATCGCGCATGGGAACGGCGGAGGCATATATATAGGCTCGTCTTCAGCTCCCACCATAAGGAACTGCAAGATAACATCTTGTACTGCCGGTAAAGCAGGAGCAGGAGTTTATATTGAGAACTCGTCACCCAGATTTGAAAACTGCGAATTTACCGAAAATCACACCCCGGATGATTATTTGGGCGACGGTAGAGGCGGAGCTGTTGCATGCAGCGGCGTTAGTTCACCCGTGTTCACAGGCTGCAAATTCAGAGGGAACTTTGTACCGTTATTTGGAGGAGCGATTTGTTGGCGCGATACTACAGGTGAGCTGACTATCATTGACTGTGAATTTATAGATAATTATTGTGTCGAATCAAACAATGCCAGTGGCGGTGGTATCTATGTATCGGCAAAAAACCTATACGTTTCCGGATGTTATTTCAGCGGGAACCGCGCAAGATACGGCGGCGCCATCAGATGTTACTCAGATACAGCATTGCTGCGGGAATCCATTTTTTCCGGGAATTACGCAAGCACGTATGGTGGAGCCGTTTATTTCCGCAATACTGACTCATCATCCATATTGAGTTGTACGTTTTATAATGATTCGACAAGCTCAGATGGGGGTGTAATCTATTGCAGGAGTGCTGATCCTACGATTCAAAGCAGTATTATTGCATATAGCCCAAAAGGCAGAGCGGTACGTTGTTACGACTCACTGAGCATACCGACTATCTCCTGCACAAACATCTACGGAAACGTAGACGGCAATTGGTCGGACTCCATAGCTGGTCAGCGTGATATAAACGGAAACATGTCATATCCTCCATTCTTCTGTGACACAGCAACAGGCGACTTCTCCATTGATTCACTTTCACCCTGTGCACCTGTGAGTCCACTAAACGAATGTAGTTCCTTAATCGGGGCATTGGACATGGGATGCCGGAATTGCCCGGATGCTGATGGGGACAGTCTATGCTTTCCTGTTGATAACTGCCCGGGCATCTACAATCCCGATCAAGCTGACACCGACAGCAACGGTGTTGGCGATGCCTGCTGCTGTGTGGACACGACAGGTAACGTTGACTGCGATCTTGCTGAACTGTGCGACATAGATGACCTGACACGGCTGATTGACTACATGTTTATCTCGTTTGATCCGCTCTGCTGTCCGGCAGAGGCCAACGTCAGTGGTGACCCGGAAGGAATCGTTGACATCGATGATCTTACACGGTTGATCGATTAT
>JAOZPL010000118.1 GCA_029932795.1 Candidatus Zixiibacteriota bacterium
GAGCATAATCAGAAGAAAGATCTGAAGCTTGGCTGCACCGTAAGCAACGAAATCAAACAAGGCAAAAATCCTTATACTACGCCCTTATCGTCAACCTGTAACTCAAAGTCTGTGCCGAAGTGAAACAGTTGATTGACGTTTCGTAACTGGTTACGATGCGTACAGTTACGGATTTATGCCTGATGCGGAAATGGCTGGTGCCGCCAGAATGTGGAAAATCTTACCAAGCCTGTGGGAAAAAGGTTCAGGCCAGGCCCGATGACGGATAATAACCATCTAACCTACCAGTCCCGGAATCAGGTCGAACAGATGATGAGTGAAATCGGTTAGCTTGTTTATCATCCAGGGCAGGAACAGCAACAGGGCCAGTGCCACGGCGAGGATTTTCGGTACAAAAGTCAGGGTCATTTCGTTGATCTGCGTGACGGCCTGGAAAATCGACACAATCAAACCCACCACCAGGCCAAAAAGCAGCATTGGCCCGGCAACCAGCACAACCAGCGTGAGAGCCTCCCGCCCGATACTGATAACCATCTGTGGCGTCATCACCCTTCGTACCCTCTATATCTTGAACGATTCCACAAGTGACTTCACGAGTAAATACCAGCCGTCAACCAGCACAAACAGAAGTATCTTGAACGGCAGCGAAACAATGATGGGTGGCAACATCATCATCCCCATAGACAGCAGGACTGAGGCCACCACCATATCGATTACGAGAAAAGGCACAAAAATCACAAAGGCAATCTGAAAGGCTGTGCGAAGCTCGGAAATGACAAAACCGGGTACCAGCACGTGAAGAGGTACATCATCGGGGCTGTTCGGTACCTCCAGACCGGCGATACTTACAAACAGGGCCAGATCCTGCTCGCGTGTTTGTGCCAGCATGAACTTCCGAAATGGCGCGACGGCTTTATCATATGCTTCCTCCCCACTGATCTGCTCCTCAAGGTACGGTTTAATCCCCTCCTCGTAAGACTTGTTCGCGACGGGCGTCATGATGAAAAACGTCAAGAGAAGGGCCAGCCCAACCAGTAACTGGTTGGGTGGCATGTGCTGCGCACCCATGGCGTGCCGGAGGAACGACAGGACCACCACTATCCGGATGAACGAGGTGACCATGATGAGAATCGAGGGTGCCAGAGCCAGCACGGTCAGAAGGATAATAATCTGGAGCGTTGCCGAAAGATCGGACGGTTCGCTGGCCTTGCCAACTTCCACCGAGAGTTTGGGCAATGTCTGAGCCGCCGCATTGGCGGTTTGAAGCAGGAGTGCAGCGCCGATAATCAGGACGCATCGCAGAAGTTTGGGCATATCCTATATCTCTTTTGTATCGTTACCGCAACATCCATGTCACGATAAACAGTCGTGTCACAAAAGACACGACTGTGCCCGGTCAGCCTTCCAGGGCTGCCGGATTTCGTTTCAGGCTCAGTCTGCGAACCTTCTTCGCCGCAGCACTGAGAATCATACCAAAATCTCTCTTTTCCCCCGTCTCTGTCTCATTTTCCAAGATCGCCCCGGTTTCATTCACGTCAAGTTGCGCCAGCACGGAGATCTGGCTGTCCGTCACACCAATGAGTACGGAACGGTCGGCCACCCGTACCAGAGCCACCGATTTTTTTGGCCCGACGTACGTCGTCTGTATCACTTGAAGCAGGTGCTTGTGACCATTGGCAGCATAACGGTTCACCATCAGTCGTTTAAGGAGATACAAGCCGATATAGACACAGAAGATCACGATCACCAGCGCACTGAGCATTTTGATCAGTGGTCCAACCGGGCTGGAGCCGGCCAGCGGAATCACCGGATTGGATTCGGAGGTTCTCGCACCGGCTTGCACCAGTTGCCCATCCTGGTTTCTTTCGGCAGTCACCCGACTGACATTTACCAGATACAACCCGGCAAAAGCCATCACCAACACGACGGATACCATGACGATCAGGCGCCTTTTATACTTTCTACTCGTCTGCAAGCGTCTTCAACCTTTCTTCAGGTGTCAATAACTGGGTAATGCGCAGTCCGAAGTTTTCATCCACGACAACCACCTCACCTCGTGCGACCACTTTCTGGTTAATGAGCAAATCCACCGGCTCACCGGCCAGCTTGTTGAGTTCCACCACCGACCCCGGACCAAGGGCAAGGATGTCGGCTATTGACAGTTTTGTCCGTCCTAGTTCGATAGAGATGGGCAGGTCGACATCCATCAACAGGTCGATGTTATGCGCCTGCGGCTCTCCGGCCGGTCGCTGCAATTGTTGGAACTCTGCGCTCGAAACAGACGCTGCGCCAAAGTTAATATCATCCGGCGTCGCGCCCGGCTTCTCCTCAGGTAATCCCTCCA
The DNA here is from genome assembly GCA_029932795.1 of Candidatus Zixiibacteriota bacterium. Classification (GTDB taxonomy): domain Bacteria; phylum Zixibacteria; class MSB-5A5; order GN15; family FEB-12; genus JAOZPL01. The sequence goes on from JAOZPL010000118.1 coordinate 2,345, forward strand.
GCATGGAAAGGATGTCTGATTTGTCACCCTCCGGGACTTCCGCTTCGCCATCTGCCTGAAGTTGCTCTCCGCCAGCAGGGCTATCAGACTCCACGGAATCCGGTTCAGCGTCAGCAGCTTTCTCGATATCCTGCTCTCCGGCCTCGGCCTTACCGCCCGGGGGTTCTTCCTGTTCGGCTGGAGCAACCGACGCGCCTGCTGTACCATCTACCGACGCTGCGTCCGGCTGTTCCTGGGCGCTGTCACCACGAACTTCAGAATCTGCTGACTTATCAACATCCTGCTCATCAGTCATTTGTCGTCTCCTTTATGATATCATCGTGCACTTCCACTACCTGAAAAGCGCGTTTCTTCCCTGAAACTCCCGGCTTGGCCGTAAACTTCTTTCGCTTGTTCACGCATATGTCGATAGGCATATCAATTCTCTTCTCTGAACAAATCGTGTCGCCGCTTTTCAGATTGAGAAAGTTGTTCATTTTGATCTTCGTATGCAGGAGCACAGCGCTCAATGTCGCTTCCACGCCCTCCAGATTGGTGATATTCTTAAACCGGTCTTCATCCATATTCTTTTTCTTGGTGGCATCAATCCAGTTCTGCGCCGAGAGCTTGCCGACGATCGGCTCCAGTGACACATACGGGTAGCAGATTGTCAGCAGACCGGTCGCCTGGAACACCCGCACCTGGAAGGAGATGACAACCACCGTCTCTCCGGACGGGACGATCTGAATAAACTGGGGATTAGTCTCAAAACTTTTCTGCTCAATATCAATCTTGACCAGATGTTCCCAGGACTTCTCCAGTTCCCGGTATACACGTTCCACCAATCGCGCCATGACGGAACGTTCAATCCCGGTAAGTTCCCGTTCCGTCTCCAGAGTCTTGCCGTGGCCACCGAACATGCGGTCGATCACGGAGAACGTAAGAGTCGGATTGAAATCCACCAGGCACACCCCGTCAAGCGGCTCAGCCGAGAAGGTATAGGTGCAGGAGGGAGAGACAAGTGACATGATGAACTCGGAATATGTGATCTGATCCACTGACACCAGATCCACATCGGCAATCGTGCGCAGAACGGCGGAAAGCATCGATCCGAATAAACCAGCGAAGTTGTCGTGCAGGTTCTCAAGCGTCCGAATCTGATCCTTGGAAATACGGTTCGGATGTTTGAAGTCATACGCCACCACCGAGCGGATTTTCTCATCCTGGTATTCAGCCCCCGCACTCTCTCCCTCACTGTTGGAGACGGTCGTCAACAAGGCATCAATCTCGTTCTGAGTCAGGATCTTCGCCACTTGATCACACTCCTACTGCAACACGAAATCAGTGTAATAGACGGCTGCGAGCTCGTCGGTCTCCAGCAATCTGGAAATCCTTTTCTTTATCTGATAGCGCATGATTTCCTTTTGCCTGGCATCAGTCAACTGGGTAACTGTTTTCGATGAGAGAATCGTGATCAGAGCATCCCGCACGACAATCTCCCGCGACTCAAACTCATGGGCGAGATCAGGGGATTCCAGTTCAAAGCCGAACGACACGGACAGAAACCGCGAGCCGCCGGTCCCGGCCGGGTTGACCACGATATCCTTGATGGCATAGACAACCGACGCAGCGGTCCCGTGGTCTGATTTCTTCTTTGCTTTTGACTTATCATACCGCTTAGCATCTTTGCCGTGATCCGCAACCTTCGCCGGCTCAACCTGACTGGTCTGGTCGGCAGTGCCAGCGTCCTTCGAGCCGGCCAGCATCGGCCTGACCACAAAAATCGCCAGCACAACACCAACAAGCAGGCAAGCTACACCGATGGCGCCGAACAGAAGAGTTTTCTTTGAGCCCTTCTTCTCTGTGGACTCACCCGAGGCTTCTTCACTCAGCTCAACGGTCTTTTTTTCTTCGTCTGTCGGCATAACTAACTCCCGTCAGGTTCTGTATCAGGACCCGGACCCCGTATCCGAGCCGCCGTTAACCTCTTGAAACCGGCCACCAAGTCAATAACTTCGTCGACCGTTTCCTTGACCATGATCTTCTTCCCTGTCGTCAGAGTAATCATGGTGTCCGGAATGGACTCAACGAACTCAATCAGATCGGCGTTGATAACCAGCTCCGTGTCATTTATTCGTGTAACTCGAACCATTTACAAGCTACCTCTTCAGATTGACCAGCTCATCAAGCATGTTATCCGAAGTCGTGATGATCCGGGCGTTGGCCTGAAACCCACGCTGTGCCGTGATCATATTGGTGAACTCCTGGGCGATATCCACAGCCGATGACTCCAGTGCTCCGGAGGTTATAGTCCCGGCAACCGTCGCTCCCGCGATACCTTCAATCGGGATTCCAGAGTTCGCGGTCGGCTGGTACAACGACCGGCCGGCCTTTCTTAAACCAGCCTGGTTGGTAAAATCAGCCAGAAGAATCTGCGCCAGCACACGGGTAATGCCATTGGAGAAAATGCCGGAGATGTTCCCCGCCTGGTCAATAGCAATCTTTTCCAGTACGCCCACACCATAGCCGTCCTGCTGGATAATTGCCGCCGTGTGGTTACCGGAGGCAAAGCCGGTCAGACCATCGTAGTTAAGTGTTGTCCCGGCATCATACACGATACTCATGGTGTCAGCGCCGTTGTTCGGATCTATCGACACCGCCGAGGCTCCTCCAAAGTATTCAAAGGAGGCAAGGGCACCATTAGAACTGAACGACACGTAACCAGTTCGACCGGCTGTTATCTGCTCCATGCCCAGCATGGAGGTCGTCCACTCCCAACGGTTCGGGATAATCGACTTGAAAAACTCTACCGTAAGCGTATGCTTGGTTCCCAGTGAATCAAAGACATTGATAGAAGTCGCCCACAGGGTCGGGTCAGTGGTAATGATCAGTGGATTGCCACCGGTCGCTGTCAGATCACCCGATCCGGCCTTGATCTCCACACCCCCGTCACCCAGGCCGCTCAAGCCTGTGACCATGCCGGTTGTCTCATCGACCACCAGATCCAGATTGGTCGTGACCGGCCCCGCCGCCGCACCGTAGCCACGATCCGGCATGAACACATCATTAGCAACAAAAGAGGCGGCGGCACCGCCGGCAGAACTGATAGAGGCTCCACCGTCCACGCCAAAGATCACACCAATGATATTGCCACTCGTCGCCGCTGCCCCTCCGCCAGGAACCGCCACTCCGGCGGTGGAAGTGAAGTAATAATCAGCCGCGGAGCCCGCCTTGTCGCGGACAACCTGTATTTCTCCTCCAACCAGGCTGGCCGTGATACCTTCAATCTGATTAACGGCATTTATCACATCCTGAACCGTGGATTCAGCGTCGAGACCGGGGATAACCTGCATAGCGCCGCCGTCCACCGAGAAACCAAAGTTCGTGAAATCGTCAATCCCCAGACTGCCGAGGGTCATGTTGCCTGTCAGTGCCCCAACCAGGCCGCCGGCTCCGTCGTTCCCTTGATTTGAACCGGTGAACGAGGACTGAATAGCCTGGTTACCGGTGATAGTGATCGTATGTATACCGCCAACGCCATTAATCGCCGTGCCGCTAACCTCCACGACATTCGAGCCGCCGGCGTCCGTTAGCGAAGCTGTCGCGTCACTGGCAGAAGCGTCCAGGTTATTTGCCAGCGTAACAATCTCAGTCTCCTTGGCCGGATCCTGCTGCCCAATCGGCAACACGATATTACCGGTTGTAGCCAGCGAGGATATCTGGCCGTCGGCGTCGGCCATTTTACCCTGCACGAACAGGCCGGAAGACAGATCGACCAGATTCGAATCAGCGTCAAAACCAAATGCACCTGCCCGGGTATAGTACTTGTTGTCGTTGTTATCCCCGAGGATAAAGAAACCTGCTCCCTGAATGGCCAGGTCCGTTATCTGACCGGTTGTCTCCAGGCCGCCCTGAAGGAACAGGTTGTCGATCGTGGCCACCTGCATACCGAGTCCGAGCTGGACCGGGTTGGTGCCGCCGGTGACGGTGCTGGGCCGCCCGGCCCCCTTGAACGTTTGCACCAGGGCTTCCTGGAAGTTTACCCTCCCCGGCTTGTAGCCGATCGTGTTGACGTTGGCGATGTTGTTGGAGGTGGTATCGATCTGG
>JAOZPL010000119.1 GCA_029932795.1 Candidatus Zixiibacteriota bacterium
AGAAGACACGCCTCTGATCGGTACGATGTTGCCCAGCCCCAGCCTGGCACAGGTGGGTATATTCAATCCATTGACGGATGCGGCAAGGTTTGGCAGAGTAGCTGCGCCGCGGTCACCATATGTGTTGGCGTCCGGTAATTCGCCAACTCCGCAGGCGTCAATTATGATGATTATGATCCGGTTAAACATTACGGCCTGAATTTAGCAGTGACTGCGGAGTGAGAAAAGAAAAAACCCGTGTTGTGGTGACATATTCTGGTAACACGGGCTGAAATGAGTCTGTGGTGGCTACGGACGCTGGAGTTCTTTCAGGGTAAGGTTAACGTCATATTCCACCGTTATATTGTAATCTTCCGGCTTGCCGTTGGTGACTTTATGCCGGTTGCCATCGAGCAGCCAGTGCTCCTGCTGCAACACAACAAGACCTTCCTTGTAAGCAAAATACATCAGGCCGCTGGCGGTTATGCGATCGATCCCATAGCGCAAAGTGGTGTCTGAGGAACAACCTTTGATAGGGAGGATCAGGTTACCGTCGTAGGCAATAAGGACACAGTCATAACCATGTTCCCGAACGAACGATTTGATTTCATAAGTAGTGGAGGCTTCCATCTCCTCCTCTTCAAGGACCACCTTGTATGTCTGTGTCCAACTATACCCCTTTGAGATTTCGCAGCGGGGGAAGACGGGCATACCCTGCTCATAGAAGTTCTTCAGGTAGGCAGTGGATGCCTTGGCCTCCTCAGATGTGAATTCGAAATCGACCACCTTCCCGCTCGGTGCGATATACAAGATCATTTCGTATCCTTGGTGAACCGTGTCAGTCAGAGTGGAGTCGATCCGGTCAAACGACTTGTATCGATATGATTTGTTCTCGACGATCTCGGCGGTGGAATCATCCACGATTCGCCGGACATACTGGTCGAGGGAGGTGGTAATCTCGTTGGTGCGTTCTCGGATTATTGAATCGCCCGCGTGAACTACAATATTGCCCTTGGCCAGTTGCTCATAAGTCAGCCGCATCTGTGGTTTATACTTGAAACGCAGATGGACTTTCTTTTCTCCCTGCTCACAGACGATGAGGGCGAGCCCCACAATCGCGAGGGTCAGAATGGCGGTTATTTTCTTCAAAACGGGGATTCTCCGTTCAGCTACAGGTTTCTTCCTTGAGTGACTTCATTCTAATCGAAGGTTGTCATGAGGTTAGGGATGACCGGGAATCGGCCAATCGCCCCCGGTGGGCCGAGCAGGGACAGGCCACGCACCAGCCTGATCTGCTCATCTCGTGTGATGATGCTGCCATGGTTGGCATCGACCAACCCGGTAAGCGACGAGGATATAAGCAAGGGCTGTTTAGCTACCAGTACGGCAACTGGTTGTTGCAGTTCCACGCCGGATCCCAGAAACAGAGCTGCGACAAGGATGGATACTGAGACAGCAGCAGAGACAAGGGCTCGAATGAAGGTGGTTCGCTCGCTGGTGTCCAGCCTCAGCGTCCGCCCTGACTGGGCCAACGGAGCAGCCTCCACAGTTCTCGCCAGAATCAGGCTGCTCACCTCTGACCAGTATGGCTGGCCGGGATCAGTTGTGGGCTGTCGCTTTAGCAGGCCCTTGAGGTTTCTGATTGCTTCGTATTCTGCCCGACAGGTCGCGCAACAGTCAAGATGTTCGCTGACACGGGCGCGGTCGGTGGCCGACAGATCGTTATCGACATAATCCTCAAGGAGCGACAGCAGGTGCTGGCATGTCATTCTCACTTCCTCTTGGCAAGTCGCTTCTTCAAAACCTTCTTCAGTTTGGTGCGCGCGATGTGGAGATTGGAGCGGACGGTTGCTTCCGGGCAGTCAAGAATCTCGGCGATTTCGGCTTTGCTGTATCCTTCGACATCGTGCAGAACCGCCGTTATCTTCTGCCGCGGTGGCAGCATCTCAAGCGCTCGGCGAATCTCCAACATCAATACCTTGTCCTCGAACTGATCGCTTGGCGTCCGGACCCGTTGGGATAGCTCAATCTGAATCTCACCGGGCAGTGACGACTGGTCATCGGTTATCGGGCTATGTCCCTTGTGCCGACGTAGCAGGTCAATGGCATAGTTGGTCGCGATCCGAATCAAGAACGCGGTAAAATTGCTTACATTTCTCAACTCCTGTCGTCTTCGGTAGACTCTTACGAAAGTCTCCTGGACAACCTCATCGGCGTCAAGGTGGTTACCGAGCATCTGAAAGGCCAGGTAATATATCTTCTTCTGGAATCTGGTAACCAACTCCGCAAAAGCCGACTCATCACCACTGGTAAACCTTTCGACCAGGCTGGGGATTGACTTAGGCATATCTCACAGACCTGGTTGCTGATAAATAGACGATCAAAGGGCCCACCTGTTCAAAGATTCAAAAACAGGTTGACGGATATTTTTCGATAGCTTATAGTGGTTCAGAGGGTTTGTCAATCTTTTTTTGTTCAACGACTTAGGAGGATTGAGCGGTCATTCCTCACAAACTTATTCAGGCCCATCGGTACAAGTTCTTTACAGTCGGAGCGCTGGGAACATTCATGGCGACTCTCGACAACTCCATTGTTAATGTTGCCCTGCCGAGCATTGCCGCAAACTTCTCCTGTTCGGTTGATCTGGTGGCCTGGGTAGTCCTGGCGTATTCTCTTACCCTCATCTCACTCTTGATGGTTTTCGGTGCCTGGACTGAGCGTCGGGGGTACCTGTTTGCCTACCGGTTCGGATATATCTTTTTCCTGGCCGGTTCTCTCTGGTGTGCTGTAAGTCCGAGCCTCCATCTGCTCATAGTAGGACGAATAGTACAGGGAGTTGGTTCTGCCATGTTTGCGGCTATCGGCCCCGGTATGGTGACCACTGTTTTCTCGAAGGAAGAAAGGGGAAAGGGACTCGGTACGATGATGATGATGGTCTCCGGCGGTCTTATGGTGGGTCCGCCGCTTGGCGGGTTCTTGCTAAGTATGTGGTCGTGGCCGGCCATATTCTTTGTTAACCTTCCGGTCGGTATTTTTGGTTTAATAATGGTCTACCGATATTTTCCCCTGCTGGAGAGGACACAGCAGAAACGAAGAGTCCCACTGGTCGGTGCTGTCAGTATCTCGCTGGCCCTGGTCGCAATCATATTTGCCGTGAAGATGTTTAAGAAGTTTTCATACTCCGACCCGCTGCTGTGGGGGTTGGGGCTCGTGATGCTGGTGGGAATAGTGGTTTTTATGAGAAACGAGTCGAATCCTAAGAAGGCTCTGATTGGATTTGGAATACTCCGCAATCGTCAATTTATTACTTCGCTGGGGGCTCAGTTAGCGTATTTCTCCTGCATTTCCGGAACGTTGGTGTTGGTACCTTTCTATCTTGAACAGGTGATGGAATTCGTGCCGCAGCAGGTGGGTTTGGTCCTGATGATACTCCCTGTTCTCATGTTTCTGCTGGCACCAACAGCGGGCAGGTTATCCGACAAGATTGGTTTCCGTATACTTACCACGTTGGGTATGTTTAGTATCGGTTGTGGCCTGTATCTGTTGACCAAACTGGATGTGAACAGTTCGACGATCCATGTAGTCCTTTCTTTGATGGTGGTTGGGGTGGGAGCCGGGATTTTCGGCAGTCCGAACTCATCGGCGCTGATGGGTTCGGTAGCCGATGAGCTGCGGGCGATTACATCCGGCATCCAGGCAACGAATCGGAATATCGGGCAGTCGATGGGGGTAGCGGTTGCTACCGCGCTTTTTTCCTTTTTTCAGGTTCGGAACGCTGGTCTGGTAGATCAGAAGCTGATTTTTGTCGCCAGTTTCCGCCCGGTAATTTATGTGGCCATCGGTTTTGTGCTGATCGGAGCGGTGTTTTCCCTGATCCGTGCTAACAGATCAGCCTAACGAATTCATTGACATTGTCCGACAACTTGGGTATTATAGCATTTGTGATTGGGGCCATAGCTCAGACGGGAGAGCGCTTGACTGGCAGTCAAGAGGTCGGGAGTTCGATTCTCCCTGGCTCCACCAAGATTTGACAGCCCCGGCAGCGTCGGGGCTTTTTTTCTGGTTCCCCGCACGGGCTGCCTCACTTTGCCTCTCTGGTCCAATTTACAGGTGTCGGGGCATTCTGTTGCGTGTGAAACTATCATATCTGCTCTGCGTATCAGAGACATGGAGTTCTACAGGTGAACATCAATTGCGCAATGAGAAAGTGAGGGCAGTGTATATGCGGAGGTATTTGGTTATACCCGTCTTGTGCCTGGTCCTGATGTTGTTCGGATTACCGCTTATGGCGGAAACGCTGGTTGAGATTGAGCGCATCCGTCCGGGCGATTTGGAGGTCATTGGGTTTGAGCTGACAAGGGAGGCGGAGGTCGAGATCGAAGCGGTTGGGCTGCGCAAACAGTACGGTCGCGAACTGGCTGTCTACGCCTGGTTGCTGGATCACGAGACACGCCAGCCGGTCTGGGTCATGAAGGATCGGTTTACGGACCGTCATGGGAGGAACCTGAGGCAGGCGAAGAAAACGAAAGTCCTCGATCAGGGCAAGTATGAGCTTTACTTCTATGCCGGTGACGGCTGGTTTGGCAATATCCAAATCCACGGGGCCAAAGATTTTATCGATTTTCTGGGTGATCTGTTTGGTGGCGACGATGACTATGATGATTACAATTACGATGAGTATGTCCGCGATTGTTACGTCAGAATATCTTCAGACGAGGTTTCCCGGGATGGCATCAAGATTTTTACAGTCACTGGTGACCTTCCAAACGCCTTGATTAAGCATAATTGCTTAGGTGACTCGGAATACATTCGGCAGGGGTTTTCGCTGGAGAAGCCGATGAGCCTGCGGATATACTCGATAATAGAGTATCCCAAGGGGTATCGTACTCCGGTTGACAACGGATGGATAATGAATGCGGAAACGCGTCAGAGAGTCTGGGAGATGGATCGGTGGAATACCGAGCGTGCAGGCGGCGGCAAGAAGAACCGCATGTTCAACGGTGAGATCGGCTTGGAGAAGGGTAACTATATACTGTATTTCAGCACTGATGATTCCCATTCGTTCGATGGGTTTAATGTCAATCCGCCCTACGACCCGTGCAACTGGGGGGTAACGGTCCTGCCGGGAGAGGATTTTGACCGTTCAGCTTTCAAACTGGTTGACCAGACCGAAGAAAATGAGCCACTCATTGATCTGACCCGCGCCCGCGACAACGATTACGAAGAACAGGCTTTCCGGCTCGACAAGAAGACGACCCTCCGGATTTACGCTCTCGGGGAGTTCTCTTTCAGCGATGGGGAGTTTGTCGATTATGGCTGGATTCAGAGGGCCGGTTCCGGTGAAATAGAATGGGAGATGACCGAGCGGAACACCATGCATGCGGGCGGAGCGGAGAAGAATCGGATGTTCGACGGTAACGTCACGCTGCCTGCGGGTGAATACATTGCTGCATACGTGACCGATGGTTCTCACTCTTATCGCGACTGGAATGCTGCCCGACCCTTCGATAGCAGAGCCTGGGGGCTGGCTATCTACCCCGGCCCGGATTCCAAGAGTTCAACTTTGCACAAAATCTCCATGCATGACTTGATGTCTGACAGCGACATTCTGGTGAGTCTGACCCGGGTGCGGGACAACGAGCGCCGGCGGGATAAGTTCACACTCGATAAGCGAACGACCGTGCATATATATGCCATTGGAGAAGGGACCGGCCGGGAGATGCATGATTATGGCTGGATCGTTGATGACCGCACCGGTCGTGCTGTCTGGGAAATGACCTGGCGCAACACCGATCATGCCGGTGGTGCCAGAAAAAACAAGATATTTGATGACGATATCACACTGAACGCAGGAACGTACGAGGTATATTACGTCACTGATGGTTCACATTCCTTTAACGATTGGAATGCTGCGCGCCCTCGTGACGCGCGGAACTGGGGAATTACGGTCAGCCGGGCTGATTAAGATTAGATTAAACGTCGGATGTAGTTGGTGATTCTCGGGATCTGTGGTACCGGCGCAGGGATCGCTTTCGACAGGCGATCCCTGCTCATTTTGTAGTGGTACGGGCAAGCAGACAAGCGTCCCGGTAGAGCTTGTATGTGTTGCCTGCCGGGGCGCAGCCAAGTGAGTCTGAAATGCCGATCCGGTGTTCAATGCACTGACTGGTTCCGTTTGCGCTCAATCTCTTTGAGCCGGCGCTGTGCCAGGGGATAGTAAATCAGGAAACCAAGCCCGGCAAATACGAGTATAAGCCCGAACGTTCCCTCGTCGGACCAGCGGTAGGGGAGTAGATTACTCAGCAAGGTGGCCGCGCCGATCCCAACTAACACCATCCCCCATTTGAGGTTGGACAGAACCGTGATCTCCGCCGGAACAAAAAGATGTTGAACCTTCTCGTCGGCCAGGCCCTTATCGAGCAGCTTTTTCTTTGTGTTCGCGTCCGA
>JAOZPL010000120.1:0-2050 GCA_029932795.1 Candidatus Zixiibacteriota bacterium
TATCAGCTTCTCCAGAATAGTGGGGCGGTCAGGGTCATCAACCCGCATCACCCGTGATGGTTTCAGGAGATGACAGCCATAGTGAACGGCCACTTTCAACCCATTCAGGGGCCGTACAACCGTTTCGGCTACCCGGTCAATGCCGAAGTCGTCGCGCAGCACCGTGACAGCATGCCGCACATCTATCGTGCCTTTGTACTCCCGGCCGATCTTCTTCAGACGCTCGTTGACTTTATCTTTCAGGCTGGAGTCCTCTTTCAGGGCCAGGTTGACTTCGGAAAGCGTGGCGGTGCAGCCGGAGCAGGTAGTGATAATATCGTGCCCCAGATCCTCAGCCAGAGTCAGGTTGCGGGCGGCAATAGTGTACCACTCCATCTTGTCGCGCGCCTGAAAATAGATCGGGTCAGGACAGCAGGTAAAGCCGTCTACATCAACTAGCTCCAGTCCAACGTTGGCGACAGTCTTACGCACCGCGGCTTCAAACCACGGATACTTGGTGGTCATCATACACCCAAAAAACGGGATGTATTTCATCTCAATCACCCTCAAGCATTGTCTTCAGATCTTCGACCGGGTAACTCTTAACCGGGGGTAACCCCAGTTCCTGCCGCCGTCTCTCTGTTAGCGAGGTAACCTTGGTAGTAATCCCTGAATCGAGCACGGTGTCAGAGATGGTTCGCACCAGCGGCGGGGCTTTGCCTTCTTTGACACACAGGTTCTTCAACGCGATAATGACATCAACCGGGCGGACATCCTGGGGGCACCTTTCCGAACATGTATAGCAATTCGTACAATCCCAGATTTCCGAGTCCGGCCTTACCAGCTCATCCTCAAAACCGAGGATAGCCTTAAGAAGAATCAGTCGCGGGTTGAAACTCTCGGAGTAATAAGCCGCCGGACAGTCAGCAACGCAGGCACCGCACTGGTAACAATAGTTGTGCCTGAAGCCTTCGGCTATGGAATTCAGTTTTTCCCGAAAGGCAAAGTTTACCTGGTGCTTTTCTGTCTCTTGTACCTTTGTATTATCGCTCAACTACCGACCCTGTCTGTTGTAGCTCCTCAGCAGCAGCTCTCTGCTGGCAAGATCAGCGTTCTACCTTCTAGCTTTGTCGTCTAATTAACAAAATTTCGAATTAAAGTCAACTGCTTTCGATAATGGATGTAAGCAGATTGAAACTGTCGATTCCGCTCCCTGAGAACCATTAGTATCCCTCATAGTATCTCAGGTTCTCGCTCGGATGTAAAACAAGGCCACATTGAGATAAATAACGGAGACTGTCAGACACCTCCGGCAAACATGATCCAGGCACTGGCAACGACCATGGTCCCGTGCCACAGCGGTTCATAAGCGGCTGATAAACAACCGGTTGTGACAGAAAGCACGCTGCCCGAATCTCGTGAGATGGGTATACATCTTTCCCTTGTCGTCTCACACCGCATTATATATATTCACAAGAAAGTACAATGTTTGGTGACTATTATAAACCTGTTCAATAGAAAGGGAGAAGTATGCTCGTCAAATCCCTGTTGGAGAACAAACCAAGAACAATCGTGACCGCCAACCCCTGGACATCAATCGATGAAGCCATGGGGTTACTTATCGACCACAAGATCGGGTGCCTTCCGATACTTGACAACAGCGGCAAACTGGTCGGCATCATCAGTGACAAAGATATCTTCAAGAAGATATACGAGACCAAAGGCGAGTACCACTCGTTAAAGGTTAAGGATGTAATGGTAACCGATCTGATTGTCGGCCTGCCTGATGATGACGTTACCTATATTGCCGGCGTGATGCACAAGAACTGGATCCGCCACGTCCCTATTGTCGAAGGCGAGCGGGTGACAGGCCTGATCTCACTTCGGGATATTGTCAAGGAGCAGGCCAAGAATCTTGAGATCGAAAACCGTTACCTTGATCTGTACCTGGGTATGCGGCGGGATAAATCCGGAGATCTATGAGTGGATTCACTGGCTGACCGGTCAGGTTTACCGATCGGCGCAACCAATCGAACCGCTACCAGGAAAGGAGCAACCAGACCGGTTGCTT
>JAOZPL010000120.1:2060-6365 GCA_029932795.1 Candidatus Zixiibacteriota bacterium
TTCTGAAGGCCCTTATGGGAAAATCACTGCAGCATGTTCACACCTGAAATACTGAGAATACCTAATCTACTGAGCCTGTCAAGAGTCGCTCTGGCTCCATTCATCGGCTATTATCTTTGGCGGAGTGACGCCCATGCCACTCTTCTGGCTGTCATCCTTCTTATCGTGGCGGGAATTACCGATGGACTCGACGGGTACCTGGCCCGCCGGTGGAATCAGGTGGGAAAACTCGGCACCGCGCTGGATCCCATAGCCGATAAGCTCCTGGCCGCAATTCTGGTTGTCTGCCTTATGCTTTATCGTGATATGCCGCTCTGGCTGGCAGCGATCATTGTGGGCCGCGATCTGTTGATCATGCTGCTTGGCTTGCTCCTACTGGGACAGTACAAGGCTGTTGTTCCCTCCAACCTGACCGGTAAGTATGCCTTCACAGCCATTATGTTGCTGCTGACGAGTTACGTAGTGCGGTTCGATTTCGGTATCAGAGTAACGACGTACGCTGCCGTTATCCTGATGGCCGCCTCCATTTTCAGCTACGGCCGCGTCTTTCTCCAGGTGCGGCAGGGTCAGCCGGTGCCGGTCTTTCAGGACATGTCAGTATACAAAATTACCCGCTTCACTGTCACAACGGTTTTCTGTGTAATCTATCTGGTCAAGCTTTATCTGGATGTAATCAGATAACCGCATGTGACCCGCTAATCTCACGTGAAGACCAGACCCTAATTATCTTCACCTGTCCCGGCCGTCAGACGGCTGAGGAGCTCCATGCCTGCCGTCCGGTTGTGTTCATGCGGCGACCAGCCAACCTCATGCACCAACTGCGCGGTCGATTCCAAATAAGCGTACCGCGTGGTTATTACCCTCAGGGCAGCCTCGAGATCGTTTCGCGCTGCCTCGACAAGATCAGCGCATGAACATTTCCCGGCGGAGTAGTCATCGAAAACCAGTTGCCGATGGAGCTGAGCCAGTTTGCCGGAGCGTTCGACAGTCGGCAACATGGCCGATTGCCCGACTAACCGAAACATCGCTGTGCGGACCCGACTCATCACCTCCACCATCAACCTATCCTTTTCATTCTGCAGACCGCTCAGATTGGCGCGGAGCTTATTCCGCTCCGCCTTCCTGTCTCCGCCGAGGAACAGCGGCAAGTCAAACAAGGCAGCTACTGACCAACTGCTTTTTTTCTCTTCAAACGTTGGTGTTTCAGTAAGTTCATTGGAGATGTCGAGCGAGGCACGAAAACCGACGGTGGGGTAATAACGGGCACGGTTCAGAGACAGCCTTATCCTCTGTCTTTCAATACTGACGTCGGATGCCGCCAGCGCTGGATTCGTCCGCATCGCCTCCCTGACCAGCAAATCCTGGCTGCTCAACTGGGCTGACCGGGTAGTCACGTAAGGGCGGAGTTGTGCGTACTCGCGAAACAGGTGTTGCTCTGAATACCCTGGCTCTTCCAGTACCATCTCGGTATTCCCGGGTTGATTAAGCAAGACGTTCAGGAGTACCTGGGCAACATCCAGATCAATGTCGGCTTCGATAAAAGAACGTACGGCCTTGAGCGACTCGTCTTCCCATCGGATGACATCCTTTCGATCTCCTTCCCCAAGAGACTGCCGTGCTCGGGCAATCTGAAGAATCTCCCCCACCCACCGTTTATACTCACGGCGTACCCGTCGCATATCGGCTGCCTGCAGATAATTGAGATAGGCAACTGTAACCGCCAGCTCCAAATCCAGAGCGGCATCCTTAAGAGATATTTCGCTTCTCTTCCTGTCCTGCACTGCCAGTCTAATCGATTTGAGAGCACCAATTGACAGCAGCCTCTGCTCCAGCGTCAGGCTGGCTTGGTAACTGTCATTTTCTATTTCGCCATATCGGTTGTGCACCTGATTGTTGTCCATGTGAGTGGCTGATGCGGAAAGATTCAACTGCGGCAAGTATACAGCATAGCTCTGCCGGAGTGCGCCGGCTGCCGCTTCAAGAGCATCGTATTTAGCCAGATAGCCGGGATACTGTTGTAGCGCCTGCTCAACCGCATCGGTCAGATTAATGCGATACACCTCCGGTCCCGGTGGTGATGCGACAACATCAGCTGCATACAAAATGTCATCGGACAGTTCGATACCAAAGCGGTTGGCCGCTGACTCATTTAACGTCAGGCCGGTTTCCTCGGCAAACGCCACCGGCAGATCAGCGGGAGCCTGACCTTCAACAACACGCACTGTCTTCCAGGCATGATAGTGAGCGGCTGTCCTGATCGATTCCACTGAACAGGAAAAAAGAGCTCCTCTTTCTACCTGAAAGCTCCCTTCAAAACAAAAACTTGGCACATTATCCCGACTGGTCATGGCGTGAAACTGGGTAGTCTTGGTCGCGTCGAATCCCCACATCGGCGGCAGATACAGAGCGTCCACTTTTCTCACGAGCGACCGGTAGGCTTTAAAAAAGGCGTACGTCCCAACGTTGTCATAGCCCTCAGCGGTTATGATTTTGAAACCCAGTTTCTCACCCAATTCGGTCACCCGGGCGATAACCATATCAGTCTCGCCGCCAGATGGAAAATAGAGGAACCCCAGCCGCTTAACGTTGAGCAATCTGGCAAGGGTTGTCAGATCATGCTCCAGTTTTCCGGGACGGATACGAACAGTCAGGTTTTCAGCGATGGGTCGGCCAGTTTCATCGATCAGGCCTTCCAACTCAGGATCAAAACGGCAGGCAGCAATTATGGGTCGGTTACAGCCGGCGGCCAGGAGATCTTCGACAACCCAGGGCCCCAGGGCCACGATGATATGAACGGAGGTATCAGCAGCCAGTTCAGCCGCCATTGCCCGGCATTTCTCGCGGTTCCAGTCGGCAGATTTGAAACCCTGCGGTACCAGCACCATCTCATACCGCTCCGGAAGCAACCTCTGGAGCTCATCAGTATAAGCGCTGCGGAACGCTGCGTGCGGTGGATAGTCTCCCCCCTCGATGAAGCCGAGAGTAAACCGTGCAGTCTGTCGTTGAGTTTGAGCTGCGCTGCCGGCCGCCAACACGAACAACGCCACCAATAAGAAAGAGCATCCCGACTTCACAGATTAGAGAACTCCCTTCGCTATCCGAAACCTGCATCCGGCATGATAGGCAATCGGAGATGGCTTGGGAAGTGAATTCTCTTTGGGTTAACACGATCGGATCTCGCGGCAGATCAGAAAACAGGTTCAGGAACTCCCAGCGCCTGCTGAACCATGCGCTCCAGTGTGGTTGACCGATACGGCTTCTGTAGGAGATAGGTATTAGCCGCCAGATCATCCGGCAGGTCAGCGTCATCAACGGCGTGTCCGGTGGAAACGATACCCGGAATAGCTGGATTGATTCGGCGTATAGCACGAAGCATGTCAAGCCCGGATAGTCCTTCCATGTTCATATTTACAAGAACAAGATCGATCTCGGCGCTATTTTCGAAGAACATTTTCAGTCCGGCCTCCCCGGACTCGGCAAGAAGGACTTCATATCCGACCCGGGTAAGGATGTTTTCCGTCAGAGAACGGATCATTTGCTCGTCATCAACAACAAGAACGCTCATGTGCCCCCACTTTCTCTTGAGAGAAGACTGCGATTTCTTTTCGGCTGAGCCTGAATGGTAATGCCAGCCTCTTTACAGATAAGATCGGTTCCGTTAGTAATCAGTTTAGGCGACACGCCAATTTTATGAACTTTTGGGTTGACAAGCGGAAGAGAATGGCCGATAATTTTCACAACATGTCTACCGAGTAGACGTAATTGATGTAACGTACACCATAACCGTAGCGGAAGAAGGAGAAGAAAAGATGCGCATAGTGCATTTGGTCAATCTGATTAGCTACCTCCGCGGCGGGGAAGGTGTGCCTATTTTGTGAAATATATCACAAAGCTGATACAACCCGCCGCGGCCGGAGAGGCTCGGCGGGTTTTTTTATTGCCCGTTTGAGCATGGATCTTTCAAGCATGTAAAACGAGAGAAGGCAAGAAAAGATCATGGCTAGTGCATATTTCGAAGACGATAAAATCAAATCCCAGGAGACAGAACTCAGCTCCAGGAAGGCGTTTGGGAAACTCCTGCCGTTTCTGCAGAAACATACCAGGCGGCTGGTCGTCTGCCTGTTACTGCTCGCTGGCGTGACTGTCCTGTCCCTGACCTGGCCGTGGCT
This sequence comes from Candidatus Zixiibacteriota bacterium, assembly GCA_029932795.1. Lineage (GTDB taxonomy): Bacteria > Zixibacteria > MSB-5A5 > GN15 > FEB-12 > JAOZPL01. The sequence goes on from JAOZPL010000120.1 coordinate 6,230, forward strand.
GATTCAGGTAGCTATCGACGGTCCGATCCGGCAGCAGGTGGAGTTACCGGAATCGGAGCGTTTGTTTACCGGCCTGTTGCTGATCGGTCTGGCTATTGTCGTGATCCAGGTAGTCACGCTGGTTCTTCAATACCTA
>JAOZPL010000121.1 GCA_029932795.1 Candidatus Zixiibacteriota bacterium
TATCTTCAGCGCGCTTTCCAGCGCCTGCAGACCTGCTGCAAAATCCTGTCTCAGTCTGAAGAGATCACCTAGGTCTTTGTATGTCTCGGCTAGGAGTTTGTCTTGCGGTCTCCCCTGATATAACGTGATCAACTCCTCGTATGTGGTCAGCGCCTGGTCGGTCTCGCCGTTTTCCTTGCGGAGATCTCCGTAAAGCATGAGCAGATGCCTGGCGAAAAACATGTTATCCCGTGATGCGGCGTATCGGATCACCTTTTCAAGGATGGTTAGGGCTTTGTCGTTCCGGTGGTTGCGGTTAAACTCAATTGCCGCCTGGTAGGCGCATCGTTCCGCACCCTCCAGGGATCCGGCCTGGAGGTGAAGGTTAACGGCATCTTCATAGAGTGCTGCCCGTTCGGCGATCAGGGATATCCTTGCAGAGAGTCTCCGGACAGTAACAGTGCCAAGCAGTTGCGCCAGCAATGGGCAGAGGGAAGCCGGCACTGTCAAAAGAGAATCGTGTGGAATCGCCGGCACCTGTCGCGCCCGCTTGATATCCCCAACGACGGCTGCAGTAATGGCCTGCTTTTTCTCTGACAGGGAGAGCTGCTGGAATCGTCTGTAGATCTGACGCCGACACGTGAGGGGCCAGTATATTCTCCCGGTAAAACGAAAACGTTTGTTGTCATACGTGAGATTGTAGCGTAAGAAGTTGGCTGTAAGGATAAGGCGCAGCGATTTTGTATCGCGGTCACTGAGGTGATCGAGACGTTTTTTCCCCTTGTCCCCAAGGGACAGAATAGCGGCGACGTTTTCCTCGTAGCTTCTCTCCTGGCGAATGAGATGGGCTGGTCGCAACGCCTTCCGGTACGGATAAGTGGCGCCGAGTTTTTGCAATTGCTCGCAGACAGACAGTCCTGACTTGGGGCGATCGGTCTCTTGTTTTGAAAGGAGGGAGTCTATCAATTCAACAAGTGCCATGGGGAGATTCGGCTGCAAGCTCTTTAAGCTGACCGGCTCCTCTTCACGCGTACGGCTGTTCACCCTGATCGGCTCGCTATCTTCATCTGCGAACGGATGCACGCCGCTTAACAGTTGATAGCATATTATACCCAGAGCGAAGAGGTCAGATTGATGTGTAACTACCTTATCTGCAATCGTTTCCGGTGCCATGTAGCCGACAGTGCCTAATCCGAGCCGTAAAGCATCACTCTCGTCGGTGCGTTGTCCCAGTGAGAAGTCTGACAGTTTGACATAAAAGAGAGCTCTCTCGGGAAGCCGGCTCCAGTCATCAGGCAGGAAGATATTCTGCGGTTTGAGATCGCCGTGGACTATTCCGGCGGCTCGCAGGAACTCTAGATCGAGCGCAATCGCTGAGATCAGATTGAGCGCTTGTCTCAATTCCTTAACCTGACCGATCTGATCAAGTGTTGGCCCGTAGCAGAGTTCCAGCAGAAGGTATTCGCCCCGCTTGGATGGACATTCCAGGGGACGTACTAGTCCGGGAAAGGAGAAACCGCCAATCAGATTGTATTCGCGTTTGACAAGGTCCGCAAACGAATACTCCGATTCACCAGGATTAGGGAGGGAACGTTTGAGAGCCGCTTCACGGCCAGTGTCCAATACGAATACTCTGATAACATCGGCGGTTCCTCCACTGCCCAGGTGTTCAAGAAATCGGAACCGGGGATTCTCTAGGGCCGACAGCATTTGTCCTGTTCAGGTACCTTCGGCTGCAAACGTGGGAGGGTAACTGTAAAAACGGTACCTTCGTTTACTTGTGATCGAACTTCAATCGTACCGCCGTGCTGCTCCATTACTTTCCGACAATTGTGCAGACCCAGTCCGTGGCCGCCCTTCTTGGTGGAAAAGTGCAAATTGAAAACCTTCTCCTGAGCTTCGGGCGGTATGCCGGTGCCGTTGTCAGATACCTCTATCGTTATGGTGTCGGATTGTTTCGTGAACGAGGTTTTGATGCCAATTCTTCCTTCGTAGGCCTTTCCTGCGTACTGCAGGCTGGCAGCCTGTTCGCCGATTGCATCAGCGGCGTTGATCAACAAGTTCATGAGAACCTGTTGGATCTGGCCGACATCTATTTCAGTGTTGGGAACATCTTCCGCCAGATCAATCGTGAAATGGATCAGTTTGAAACGCGGTTGTATGCGCAACGAAAAAAGAACATCGTCAATCAGGGTCTTAAGGTCATAGCTGATATACTCCGGCTCGGGTCGTGAGAAATCCATCAGACTGTCAACGAATCTTTTAATTTTGACTATGTTCTCGGTGATAGCCTGGCTGCTGAGCTTGGCCTTACCGTATTTATTCCGTTCGATATTCAGGGCCAGCAATTCGGCGTTGTTGGAAATGATCGACAAGTAGTTGTTCAACTCATGGGCGACCGAGGCCGCCATTTCTCCCCTTGCGACCAGTTTTTCAGACAGGATTACATACTGTTCCATCGTCGTTTTTTCGGTAACATCCTCCACAGCCATGGTAAGGCCGTCACTGCCGTCGGGTAACCCGGACAGCGGGGTGAGTTTGATCGACAGCACTTTCTCCAGGTATCCAGTATTGTGATAGTAGCGGGGGTCGGAGAGTTCATGTTTGGTGGTCAGAACAGTGTTAATCATCGCATGCCAGCGTGGCTGCTCAGGTTCGGGCAGGCACTCCAGGAAGAGCGACGGATTATCGCTCTTGTTGATGGTTTTCACGTTCGCTCTGTCGAAGTCAAAGATCTCCAGAGCGGCTGGATTAATGGTGGAGATTCGCCCCTGCAGGTCAATAACAATTATACCAATGGGAGAGTTGTTGACGACCGAGACGTGGTATCGCTCCATGCGTAGCAGAGAATCATATATGTTTGCGTTGTGCAGGGCATTGGAAACGAGTTGGGCATAAAGCTGGAACAGGTAAAGGTCGGATTTAAGGAACATGCGCGTCTGGCTGGAGTTGTCCAGGTAGATAACGCCGATCACCTTCTCTTTGACAATAAGCGGTACACACATGATTGACCGGAGATGCAGTTCCATGACCGATTTATAGTGGGCATACCGGTCATCGGCCATGGCATCGGAGGCATATATCGGTTTGCCGGTACGGGCCACCTCGGAAGTAATGCTGCTGGAGATACGGAAGTCCTCCTCCATCATTTCTTCCCGGCACAAGTTGTAGGCGGATTTGACCTGTAATTCCCCGGCTTCATTCAGCAGCATGATAAGTCCCCGCTCGGCCTGCATCAACTCAATCGCCTTATGCATGACCATTCGCAGGACATCATCAAGCACCAGTGAGGAATTCACAGCCAGAGAAACCTCGAGCAGAGCTCTGAGATCAGTGTTTCCCTTGGAGTCGCGGGAGGTCTCCTCTGAAATGCGAGGATTAGACTCGGCTACTTCGTCCAGGGTTGCCTCCAGGTTCGCAAAGATGTCGGCTGGAGCCGGGGTACTGTCTTTGCAGGTAGTCTCACTGCTCAATGGAGGTGTCGAGGGGATGATCTTCTCTGTTTTGTCCTGATCGATATTCTTCATCATTTCCAAACCATCTAAGCTGTCTGCTTCCTTTTGGTTATCGGCCAGAGACAGGTGTGCCTTGAACTTGATCAAGGTTTTGCTGGAGGAAATCAGCTGGGCTTCGGTCGTTCTACAATTTCCAGAGGAGAGAAAGGGCGGGATTTGGTAGTGTATTCTCTGTAACCGTAACCGGTAAGTGACAGAAACTGTCTGAAAAGGTATCTCAATGGCGAGTCGGCAGGCTCGTCAGATTTCTCGCTGGGAGGCGCCAAGCTGAAAGCTGTCAACGCAATAGAGGTTATTCTTACCTTCAGCGTGTAGTGCTGATCGTTCTCCAGAGAGTCTCTCGGAATCAGGGGAATCTCAATCGAATCTCTAAGAAAACGTTGCAGTTTGATAAGGGAAACAAACGGATCATTTCGGGTCCAGCCGGTATCGGACGATAGCATCAGGAAATCCTCGGTTACCGGACGGTACCTTATTCTGAGGGTCAGTGTTCTCCGTGTAACCTTTTGGTTTCCGAAGAAGCGTCGGGATCTCAATAGCGTAAGGCCACATTCGAAGGCGATATCGATGCCATCCTGTAAATGCTCAATCTCCCCGGTCGAGAGATAGGGGGAGAGATCGACCCACACCACAGCCTGTTTATCTCGGGCGAAAATGTCGTAGTCAAAAGGCAGGTTGTCCTCGGCATGGATCGGATGGATCCATCCGATAAAAAGGATAAGTAGCAGAAGTGTGCCATTGTGAGTCAACCTGCTCATAGCAGTATGTTACTGTCAAAGCGGTTGTGGTCACAGAACATGGTCGAGGCGTACATAGACCTGGGGACTGTCGTTGTCTGATCGGTCCAGCCGCCTGGCCAGACTGATCTTGAAATCATCTCCGAGATAAGCGACAATACCCAGAGAATGTTTGACTTCAATGTTGTCGTCCAGTTTCGTCTCGTTGGCAATCTGGGCGACGTCCCACAGGATGGACAATGCCAGGTCTGACTTAGGGAAATCAACGCGGTATTCAAGGTTCATCATCCAGAAGCGAGTGCCCATGTATTCCTTGTGCTTGTAACCACGGAGTGTGCCCAGCCCCCCCGTGTAGAACCGCTTGTACATCGGAAGGTAGCCGTCGCTGCCGCCAAACATCGCGCGCACCGCCATCATCGTTCGGCGATTTACCTTTTGATATCGACGGGCGTTGATCGTGTATCGTCGATAGTCAAAATCGGAGTCAAGGTCCGGGTGGGACCATTCGATTATACCGGTAACGGCCCAGGCCGAGCGACTGAAGGGATCGCTCTTGTCACGGGTATCATAATCTAACCGGGCGGAAAGATGAGCGTTGGTGGTTGAATCGATCTCTGCTATGCCGGTGGCCCGGAAAGCGGAGTCGACCGTGCCGAAGTTATAGCTGAAAACCTTGCCGCCACCGAAAAGCGAAAAGAGGTCCCGCTCAGCTTTAATCCACTTGGTCTCTTCGTGGCGGTAGCGGCCCTCGAATTCGAGGTGCCGAATTGGCTTGAGTCTGAGATACACAGTACCCCCGTCGGCCTCGTAGTAGTCTTTGAAATCTTCGGTAACCAGGAGCGCAAAGGGGGTGTTCTCGTTGTTGCTAAGCAGCCAGTCATCCTCAGAAGACAGTTGGCGGTAATACGACCCGCCGATCGACAGCGGTGGCATCCGGAGAATTGTCTGTTCCAGGCCGATGTCATAGCGTACCCGCTCAGACTCAAGAGCGTAACCGGCGGCGATCCAGAATGTAGGTAGCAGTGAGTCAGGATCGGTGTATTTAAACTGCACTGTTGAGCGAAGGCCATCAACACGGTTGTAAGCGAATTGGCTACCAAGAGCCAGTTCATCCTCTCGTCGCCAGGATATATGCCTGCGGCCACGAGGGTGCATTCCGCTGAATAGCTCGCCATAAACAGACGCATCTCGAGAGGCATCAATCCTTCCTGACACTGAGGCGATATCTCCTCTGACCACTGCTTCCGGACCTACGTAAATGTCTCCGAAGAGAGATATGACATCCTTATTCACTTCGCCTTGTATGTCTATGTTTCCGATGACAGTAAACAGAAAGCCACGGATAAAGCTGTCCTCTTCAACGACAATGTCGGCTATCGGTTCAATAACGTTCCCGCGCTTGACCCGGGAAACCTTTCGGTCCGGTTCAGTTCGCGTATAGAATGTCATCACGGATTCATCGTCATACTTGTCAATGTGAATATCACATATTCTGTCAAACGGAAACAACTCGTGCTCCAGATGCAACCCTTCGTGGTCGAAAATGACAACGCCGTCGACAAGGACGCGCTCATTGTGCTTCCTGATCTCGGTGTGCAGGAAACGGGTCCGTTTGTACACCCCGTTAAGGGGAGCGGTAATCTCCACGTGGCGACGGTCATACGTGATTTCGAAGTATTCTTTTTTCTTTGATGAGCGTTGGTATTCTTTGTATTTAGCATCCTGCGCCGGGCAGGCCTGGGTGCTAATCCCCAGAATGATCAGGCATGTGAAGATACGTATCAGATAGGGGCGGATCATATTTCCTCCGTTTTACCGGAGTATTCAACAAGTTTTATGCCGGCAAGTCAAGTTGTGATTTCTCAACCAGTTACCTCTGTTCTGTTGGCTGAGGTGTGTGACTCTGCCACAGTCGGGCACAGTTTTTGGTCATTCAGGTTTGAGCCCCAGCTCCTTGATTTTTCTGGAGAGGTTTGCCCGGTCTACTTGGAGTCGTTTTGCCGCCCGTGAGATATTACCGTCGCATTCTGTT
>JAOZPL010000122.1:0-583 GCA_029932795.1 Candidatus Zixiibacteriota bacterium
ATGACAATCGGGGGGATCATTTCCGCTGTCAGAACAATGACCGACAAGAAGGGAAATCTGATGGCCTTCGGGACGCTGGAGGATTTCTCCGGGTCGGCGGAACTTATATTCTTCTCAGACTGTTACGAAAAGAGCAGGGAGTTCATAAAGGTTGACCGGATGGTCTTGGTCACAGGTCGTGTCTCCACCCGCGAAGGTGAAGCGGCCAAACTGATCGCCAACGCAAGCCTGCCGCTGGAAAAACTGACGGAACAGTTCAACTGCCAGCTGGTTATAAGACTTGGCCACGACTGTACCGATAAACGAATAAAGGAAACTCTGGCGTTGCTGAAGGAATACCGAGGTGAAGTGCCGGTACTCTTGGCCGCTCGAGAGAATGGCTCCGAGGTCTATATCAGGTCGAAGAAGTACTCGGTCAATCTGGAGTTCGCGCTCCTGAACAGACTCAAAGAACTGCTGGGAGGCTCGGCAGCGTACCTGCGACCCATGAGTACCAGACAAGGACAAAACCACACCACCTGAGGCGGCCCTGATCCATCACCATGGAAGAAAAACGAAAACGGACGACGTAGAATGAGTAATT
>JAOZPL010000122.1:593-6218 GCA_029932795.1 Candidatus Zixiibacteriota bacterium
AATGAACATATTGCGAATAGTCACCACCCTGGGAATGGTTCTGACATTTACCCTAGCACCACTGGCAGAAGAAAAGGCAGAATCCGATGGGAAGAAAGCGAACCCGCCCGCCGAGAAGTCAAGTATTCAGTGGCTTTCCTACACTGATGCGCTGGACAAATCCAGGACCGAAAACAAACATGTTCTGATCCATTTCACGCGGAAGGGCTGTGGATGGTGCAAACTGATGGAGAAACAGACCTACACCAACCCCGACGTCATCAAAATGGTGAACGATAATTTTACCCCGACAATGGTATGGGGAGATTCACGCAAAGAGCTGGACATAGACGGCTACCGGATTACAGAAAGAGCTCTGGCTACTCAGGAGTTCGGTGTCACCGGCTATCCGGAATTCTGGTTCGTCTCTCCCAAGCGTGTCAAGGTGGGGCCATTAAAGGGATACCTGTCACCCGAAAGATTCATAAAAGCTCTGGAGTTTGTCAAAGAATACAAGTATGACACTACCCACACCGAGCAACAGGAGAATGGAAATAAAAAAGAGAGCGACTAACTTACCGGTCCGCTGCCTTCGGTGGTTCTCATGTCGAGACCGGATGGACTGCATTGGAATGAGAGATGATGATGATAATTGGCGGATACAAGGAATTCTGTATGTCCAGGAACGCGTTGTTAAGTCTTTTGCCTCTGGTTTTGGTTATGGCACTGATATCCTGTTCCGGCGAGAAGTCGGAATCAGCACCTGCTGACCGACCTGCTTCTCAATCAGCCGAGCAGCAATCAGAAACGGAACCAGACCAGATCCCGGCCGAATCAACCATCGCAGATCCGGAGGCAACACCTCCGGAGGATGCTGCCGGGCAGGTCTCAGAACAGTCGTCGGACGAGACAGCCTCTGAGAACCCGGGCACAGTGAATCTTGATCCGGACGCCGTCAGTTTTACAGCGTACGACATTGACGGCAACCTGCATCTGTCGAGCCAGTGGATCGGCAGACAGCCGGTAGTGATAAACTTCTGGGGAACATGGTGCCCGCCCTGTCGGCGGGAGATTCCGGACCTCGTTAAATTATATGCCGAGTACAAATCCAAGGGCGTAGAGATTATCAGCTTTGCGGTGCGAGATACACCGGAACGGGTACGCTCCTACGCAGCGCAACAGAAGATGGAGTGGGTACTGCTGATGGCCAATAAAGAGGCCATAAGCGGTTACCGGCTTACCGGCTCCGTGCCGACGACTATCTTTATTGACAGGACCGGCAAAGAGCTTGGCCGTTTTATCGGCGCCCGACCCTACGACATGTTCAGGAAAGCGTTCGAACTCGTCTCGAAGGAATAATCGTCCGTATCTGCAAACTTGGGCGTAACCTGACCTCTTACTCGAGTTGATACTCGGTAAGGACATATTCATCCACCCAGTCAAAAGTACCGAGCGTGTCCCCCATCACTCCTGTGACAATGATATCGTAAAACCGGAACTCGCGTTCCACATAGCCGACCGCAGACAAATAGTCGTAGCCGTCAATACCAGTGTCCCACTCACCATCATCATTAATATCCCAGAACCACCGCACCTTGAAACACTCAAATTCGTCAGCTGGTGAGCCAACATTCAGATAATCCACTACTTCCTTTTCCATATCCATAGGATCGCCATTATCCATGTCACGGTAGACCCATCGTTGGCCGATCTCGAGAGGGTAGGCTAATTCCCTAACCGGTGGCTCTTCATATATGATGGTGTCAAGCGACCGACTCATGGGCACATCGAGCCTTGAGTAAAACGTATTTCGGAGTTCATCGAAACTGCGGAATCGAAATCCCATGAACTCAAGATACATTCCCTCGGAAAGCTTCACCGTAGGCGGCCCTACCCAGAAACCCTGCTCATACGCGTACGAGTAAAGCCCGTCAGTGATGTTATTTCGATACACAACAAAATCGTTACCGGAGCCATTCTCGATCCAGCTGGTGTGGAACATGTAGGTCTCTAGTGAGTCATACAGAGTATCCAGCCCTGTGATTTCCGTCGTGCTGCTGCCATAGATCGTATCACCGTACAGGTCTGCCAGGCTGTCCGGATCGAAATTGCAGGCGTAGAACGTGCGGGAATAATCCCAACGGTTGCCAATCGCGAGTGGGAGGACAAAACTGCTGCTGGTTGTAAAGCTCCAGATGGGTGAGCTTACAGAATCGGGCTTGTCATAGTACCCTGTATCGTTGTGAGCGATTACCTTCCAGTAATACCTCGTGTCCGGACTCAACGGCCCCGGGGTATAGAGCGTATCGGTCAAACGGGAGTCAAAAAGTGGAGGGGGGTTGTCAGTTCCAAGGTAAAGGTCGAAGAACACCGAGTCGGATGAGGTATATACAAATGACCAGGCAAGAGTTGGTATCAGCGGAACATCAGTAGCTTGGTCAGTTGGGTACGGATCAGACGGACTACGAAGCGGGACTGGACCGACCGGATCGTTATCGCCACATCCGACGCCAATGATGAGACTGGCAACAAGCACGGTAATCCCTTTAACCGTCTGTCTGACACTCCAGGACATCATAGTCTCCCCTGCTCTGAACTCATGTTGTGTTTCTCTGGTTATTAATACGTTTAATAACTACGTACACACCAGGTTGTCAAGCCCAGCCGAGTGTCTAATGCCTCAGTTGCATGATTATCCAGGTCGCGTTTCACTCGTCCACCGATAGACGTTTTGTCCAGTACATAACCTCGTTTGCGCAAGAGTAGCCGGCTTTTTCAAAACAGGTCATGGAAGGCTCGTTAAGTTCTTCTATCAACGCGCACATGACAACAGCACCGGCTTCCCGAAGAAACGCCTCGCATGCTTCGATGATACGACCAGCCAGATAGCTCCCCCGGTGATCGGGTCTAATCGCTACCCGGTTTACCCAGCCCCGGCGGCCATCGAAATTAGCAATCCCCACCCCGATCATCTGATCATCTTCGAACAGCCCGAAAAAGGCGGAGGTCGGGTGCTGCATCTCTTTCGCCATCATCTTGCGGTTGTCGCGTCCGAGCAGTTTGTGCGGCAGACCGGCATCTACCCAGACACTGATGATATCGTCGTAGTCATCGATCGTCAGACGCCTGATCTCGTGCGCCATACTTCTCCTCCAGAATCGCTTCCAGTCTCTCCAGTTGAAAAGCCGAGGCAAAAGGCTGTTCGTTCCAGTGTTCGCAGCCGGTGTAGTTCAACAGCACTCCTCGCGCCGGCACGCCGAGTTCGACGGCGGTTCGCATACCGTTGGCCAGCATCATCAGGCAGGCTACCCCGATCACGGCCAGGTCAGTGGCACCCTGCGCATAGTGCTCAATCTGTTCGCTCAGCTTACGCTTGGAATAAACAGCTTTGACTCCGTAACGATCAGCCACTTCACAAACCTCGTAGGCCTGGCATTCCGGCGTGCACATCAGGCACTCGTCTCCCCATTCACCGTCTGTTTTCCGGCAGTCCGGGTTGTGCAGCGACAAACAGTCGGGAAGAATGATCAGCGTGTCTTTGGCTTTGTTAAACGCCTCACGGTTGATTTGATCATAGATTTTGAACGACACCGCTTCCAACAAGTACAGCTCTTTTGCCGAACGGCGCAGATCGTGGTCGGTGCGGTCTGAACGATCCGCTTTGGCTCTTGTAATGAAGGCGTCCAGATTCTCGAACTCGGCGCCGAAACGCTTAAAGCCGTCGGTCAGAAACCCCTGAACAAAATCACCGAGCTCCCTGTCAAACTCCGGCCCGAGATGGTAAGTTGGTGGTTGCTGCAACATGTCACGAATATAGGCACCACCGTAGCACAACGGAACAAATTAGTCTCGCACCCGGTGCACCCGACATCCGTCTAAAACATTGATCGACAGATCATGCGCATTTCCATCCGTTCCTGACGTTGTTGCGGTAAAAAAAGCCGGCCTGGGCCGGCTTTCCCCTGTCTGTAGCGGTTTCTGTTCTAATCGGCATCGGTGTCGGATTTCTTGCTTTCGCCTTCCTCTTCTTCTGCACCTTTATCTGATTTGAACTTGTCTTTCAGCTTGGCAATCTTCTTGGCAATACCTGGGATAGATTCAATAACATCTTCCCACTTGCCTTTTTTCGCTGGAAGCAGCCTGATACCTTCCTTGTCCATGATGATGAACGCCGCCGGTTCGATTCTGGCGCCACCGCCGCCGCCGCCGCCGAATCCGGTGCCAGCCTTCTGCGCTTCCCCCTGGCCACCACCGGCACCAAACCCTACCGAGATTTTCACCACCGGTATCACGGTTTTATCACCGATTGTTATTGGCTCACCCACGATCGATTCGGAGCGGGCCATTTCTTTGAGTTCCCCCACCACTCCCTGGAGGATTTCAACCACGTTGTTCGCCATCCTCGGCTCCTTTCTTTTCTCCTATCGCCAGTTTCATCAGTTTTCTTAAAGGTAACTTCATCACAAGGACTATTGTCCGCCAGGCAAGTTTATACAACGGCAGAGCCACCGTCAGGCGGGCTGAGCCGGAGAATGAAGCCCCGTTCCAGTCCGGGATATAGCGGACCCGCCCTATCACCGAGGGTACCGCGGCCAACACCGCCTGATAGTAGCCATATGTCATACCGGTCAGATCAGGCTCGGCGAACCCGGCTTCAATTTCTCCCTCTAGCTCCTCCACAGCAGCCGCTCTGAGCAAACTGATAAGGTAGCCTGCCAGTGGTTTAATGCATTGTGGGAGAATCCGCAGCACGTCACGGAGTGACCGCTCCCTTTTCGCCTTCTTCGGAGGCCGCTTTTTCTTGACCTCGACCCTTTCGGCCTCTGGTTTCTTCCCTTTCAAAGAGAATTTCTTGATCTGCCACCCAAATAACCGCAGCATGCCCTGACGTGTCGAAAAATTAATCTCCGGGCCGGTTCGCCCGACGCAAACACGCAGGAGACGCCTGTTGTCAGCCAGTTCAAATCCCACCCGGAGGCAGAGAACTGAAACGGCTATGACCAGCGCCAAAAGGATTATCAGAACGTACAGCATATATACTAATATATACTATCGGTCTCTTGATTGGTTACCTTTTTGCCCACTGAAAACCTGGATGGTTGAGGAGGCAACGGATTACGCCTTTGCTGAGGGACACAGCCCGTTCAGAAAGCAGTTGCCGCACTCCTGTCTTCGCGCTCTGCAGACGGCGCGACCGTGGATTATCAGTAGGTGCGAATATACAATCCAGTCCTTTTCCGGAATGATCCTCATAAGGTCCTTTTCAATCCTCTTCGTGCTTTTTTCTCCGGTAAACCCGAGCAAGCGGCTGATCCGCGCAACGTGCGTGTCCACAACAATCCCCTCGGCGAGGTTGTAACCGGCGCCAAGGATCACCGAGGCGGTCTTGCGTCCAACACCGGTCAGTTTGACCAGGTCGCTGAGCTTCCGGGGAATCTCTCCATTATGCCGTTCGAGTAACTGCTGCGCGGATTCCTGTATCGCTCGTGCCTTATTGACATAAAACCCGGTAGTGTAGATAGCCTCTTCCAGCTCTTTAATATCGGCCTCAGCAAACTCCCTCACTGAGCGATATTGTCTGAACAGCGCCGGCGTTACACGGTTTACTCGCTCGTCGGTACATTGCGCCGACAGGATAGTGGCCAA
>JAOZPL010000123.1:0-920 GCA_029932795.1 Candidatus Zixiibacteriota bacterium
TTCGTGAGGGTGGTCGCACTATTGGCGCCGGCGTCATCGCCGAAATCTTTGAATAGGTAAGCAGCGGAGTCATTATGGATGCGCAGAAGATAAGAATCCGGTTGAAGGCTTACGATCACTATTCGCTTGATCGTTCGACCAAGGAAATCACCAGGACGGTTCTTCGTACCGGCGCTCGTCTGGTGGGCCCGGTGCCGCTTCCGACTAAGCGCACGGTGTACACGGTCCTTCGATCTCCGCACGTAGACAAGAAGTCTCGTGAACAGTTTGAGACCAGAGTCCATAAGCGCCTGATTGAGATTTATGACTCAACTCCACAGACGGTAGATGCTCTGATGAAACTGGACCTCCCGGCCGGTGTTGATGTCGAGATCAAGACATGATAGGGTGAAATGATGAAAGAGATACTGGGAAAGAAACTCGGCATGACCCGCATCTTCACGGAGAATGGGGAAGCAGTCCCGGTCACGGTGATTGAAGCTGGTCCCTGCTCTGTGGTGGATAGAAAAACCACTGAGAAGCATGGTTACGACGCATATCAGATCGGTTTTGATGTCCGTCGCAAGAGCCGGGTCAGCAAACCAATGGCGGGTCATTATGCGCGGGCAGGCGTCGAACCGGCTCAGTATCTCCGGGAGATCCGCTACGATGAAGCTGAGCTTGAGATCGGCTCTCAATTAAATGTGGGTGTTTTTAGTGAAGGGGAGCGGGTTGATGTAACAGGTACCTCCCGGGGGCTTGGTTTCGCAGGAACTATGAAGCGGCACCACTTTAGCGGGGCCAACAAGACTCATGGACAGTCAGACCGCTGGCGCGCACCCGGTTCCATCGGGCAGTCCTCGTATCCTTCCAGGGTCTTCAAGGGGACCCGTATGTCTGGCCGGATGGGTAATAACAGGGTCACCACAACGGGCCTGCAA
>JAOZPL010000123.1:930-3226 GCA_029932795.1 Candidatus Zixiibacteriota bacterium
AGGCGCTGTCCCCGGCCATCGTGGCTCGCTGGTGAAAGTACGCAGCTCCAACCGCGGCCGATAAATGGGTTATGACATGAATGTGAAAGTGTACAACCAGGACGGGGCGGAGGTCGGGTCAGTGAATCTAAGGCCGGCGGTGTTTGAAGTCGAGCCGAACGAGATAGTCGTGCACGATTATATCGTTAACTACCTCGCCCGCCAGCGACAGGGGAGTGCGGCCACCAAGGCTCGAAGCGATGTCGTCGGAGGCGGCAGGAAGCCCTGGCGGCAGAAGGGCACCGGCCGCGCCCGGGCAGGGACCATTCGTTCTCCGCTCTGGCGTGGCGGTGGGACTGTCTTTGGCCCCTCACCGCGGAGTTACGGGTCCGGGTTACCCCGGCGAATGAAGAGATTAGCGATTCAGTCAATCTTCTCCGACAAAGCCAGGTCCGGTCAGATAAAGGTCATTGATCGTATTGAGATCAATGAGTACAAGACCAAGGTGGTTAAGGGTCTGATGACAAAGCTGGATCTGGCCGGCAAGAAATGTCTTATCCTGGATGAGGATCGAAACGAGAAGCTATCACAGTCGTGTCGCAATCTGGCTAATGTGCAATACTGTCGGGCAGCGCTGGCCAATGGATATGACGTGTTGAACGCTGATGTTGTCCTGATGACCAGGTCCGGCCTTGACAAGGTACAGGAGGTGTTCGCATGAGCCTTGACCCCCGCCGGATTATTGTATCGCATATTACCACTGAGCGTACCACTCGTCTGAAGGAACACAACAACGAATATGTTTTCGAGGTTGATAAGGCGGCTAACAAGTATGCAATCAAGGAGGCCGTCGAGAAAGCTTTCAGTGTGAAGGTCGACTCAGTGAGGACAATGCTTGTCGCGGGCAAACTGAGGCGCATGGGCCGTTTCGAGGGGAAAACACCGGTCTGGAAAAAGGCCATCGTAAGGTTGAAAAGGGATCATGTTATCTCTATTTTTGAAAACATATAGAGATTGGTACTGATGTATTATGGCGATTAAGAAGTTTCGTCCGACCACACCGTCGCTTCGTTTCCGCACGGTTTCAATGTTCGAGGAAATAACCTCGGCGGTTCCTGAGAAATCACTGCTGGAATCGCTGTCCAAAACCGGGGGACGCAACAACAAAGGTCGTATTACCATGTTTCAGCGTGGAGGCGGTCATAAGCGCAGGTATCGTCGGATCAGTTTCAGGCATGACAAGCATAATATCCCGGCTCGCGTGGCGTCTATAGAATATGATCCTAACCGATCCGCCCGTATTGCTCTGTTGCATTACGCTGATGGTGAGAAAAGGTATATTGTTGCCCCGGCGGAAGTCCGCGTAAACGACGTTTTGATGTCCGGTCAACAGGTTGATATCCGTTTCGGCAACGCCATGCCGCTGGGCCGAATGCCTCTGGGGACCAATGTCCACAATGTTGAGATGCGCCCGGGTAAAGGGGCTCAAATGGTTCGCTCCGCCGGTTCGATGGCGCAGTTGGTGGCGAAAGAAGGTGATCTGGTGACGCTGCGCATGCCTTCCGGGGAGGTTCGCACCGTACCGGCCGGCTGTTTCGCGACGATTGGGCAGGTGTCCAATGTTGATCACAAGAACATTATCCTAGGCAAGGCGGGTGCTTCACGCTGGCGCGGCCGGCGTCCCAATGTACGTGGCGTTGCCATGAATCCGGTTGATCACCCGATGGGGGGTGGAGAGGGTCGTTCTTCCGGTGGACGTCACCCATGCACACCCTGGGGTAAGCCGACCAAGGGTTATAAAACCAGGAGCAAACGGAAGTCCCTTGATCATCTGGTCGAGGATCGTAGGAAGAAGAAGTGATGACGGAGTTCATAGTATGCCCCGTTCGTTGAAAAAAGGTCCCTTTGTTGACGAAAAGCTGATGAGAAAGGTAGCTGCCTTGGACATCAGTCAGGAGAGAAAAGTAATCAAAACCTGGTCGCGTCGTTCAACAATCAGTCCCGAGTTTGTCGGCCACACTTTTGCCGTTCACAATGGACGCAAGTTTATACCGATTTACATCACGGAAAACATGGTTGGGCACAAGCTGGGTGAATTCGCACCGACCCGCACTTTTCGCGGGCATGGCGGCAAGCTCGTTGAACGGGCTTCGGCGTTAAAAGGATAAGGTTTAGCAATGCCGGTACAAGCAACCGCCAGATTGAGGTATGTCAGTATCCCGCCACGTAAGATGCGGCTGGTGGCTGACATGGTTAAAGGTATGCCGGTCGAAAGAGCGCTCAACGTGCTCAATTTCACACCGCGCATTGCCGCTCA
>JAOZPL010000123.1:3236-6215 GCA_029932795.1 Candidatus Zixiibacteriota bacterium
AGTCGGCCGCCGCTAATGCTCTTTCGCAGGAGGGAACTGCACAGCTCAAACCGGAAAACCTGCGAGTCAAGAGGATTGTTGTTGACGCCGCTCCGACCGCCAAACGGATTCGTTTCCAGTCAATGGGGCGCGTGTTTCGTATCAGGAAGCGCTATTGTCATCTGACAGTGGTACTGGAGGAGTACGTTGAGTCAAAGCCGACCAGTGTTGCCGGAACGGAGAAGGGAAAGGCTGAGAAAGCAGAAACAGCAGTTAAGAATACCAAAACAGCTGCTCGTAAGAAACCGGTAGTCAGGAAAGCCACCGGCAAAAAACCAGCGGTTAAGAAAGTGACCACAAGCAAGACCTCCGCCAGGTCCAAGAAACCTGCAAAGGGTGCGGAGTAAGAGACTGTGGTGGATTAGGGTAAGGAGACAGCGTTGGGACAGAAGACTCACCCGATAGGATTCCGGTTGGGAATCATCAAACCGTGGAACAGTCGCTGGTACGCCCCAGATCGAAATTTCGCTGATCTGGTATACGAAGATATGATGATCAAGAGATACATCAACAGGCGTCTTGACAATGCTAGTGTTGCCAACGTGTTTATATCCCGGGCTCCCAAGAAGGTGACGGTTGACATTTTGACTTCCCGCCCAGGTATCGTCATTGGCCGCCGCGGCGCAGAGGTGGACAAATTGCGCGAGGAGTTGCAGCTATTAACCAGCAAAGACATCGCTTTGAATATTGTCGAGGTCAGGAGACCGGAACTGGATGCAAAACTAGTGGCAGATTCGATCGCGCGCCAACTCGAAGGCAGAGTGTCGTTTCGTCGGGCAATGAAGAAATCGGTCGCTGCTACTATGAAGATGGGCGCCGAAGGGATCAAAGTACAGTGTGCAGGTCGTCTTGGTGGTGGAGAAATCGCCCGCTCGGAAAAATACAAGGACGGCCGCGTGCCACTCCATACCTTACGTGCGGATATTGACTACGCAACATCTACGGCCCACACAACTTATGGTTGTATCGGGGTAAAGGTTTGGATCTGTAGGGGCGAGATTCTAAGCAAGGGTCCGTTTGCATTAGAGGAAAACAAACAGGAAATTGAATCTCCAGAGGCTGTTCCGGAAGCCCAGTCCAGACGTGGCAGGAAAGAGCCCCCGAGGGGCCGGGGGAAGCGCATTCGTGGGCGTGTCCGCCGGCCGCCTGATGGGCGACGTAGCTCTGATAATTACGGTTCTCGCCCCAGACGATCAGAGAAGCCGCGGGAGGGCAAGGAGAAGGTGGTCAGAAAGGATCGGAAGGGCTCTGGCCCTGGTGGTCGCCGACCGGAGAATCCGCCTCGTGCCAGGAAAGCATCTGATAGAAAGCCTGGAATCGACACTCAAAAGAAAGGTGGGGATGCCAAACCATCTGCCGGTTCGGATACCAAGGATGAATGAGTGGACCCGGTTAGGATGGAGTTTTAGCTTATGTTGATGCCAAAAAGATCAAAGTTTAGAAAGATGCAACGCGGTCGCATGAGCGGCAAGGCCAAGGGTGGCTCGGCTGTAAACTTCGGCGAATTCGGGCTCAAAGCGCTTGAGCCGTGCTGGCTTACCAATCGGCAGATTGAAGCTGCTCGCGTGGCTCTTACCCGGCACATTAAGCGCGGCGGCAAAATCTGGATTCGTGTCTTTCCGGACAAGCCGGTCACCAAGAAGCCGGCCGAGACTCGCATGGGTAAAGGGAAAGGCGCGCCGGAATATTGGGTGGCGGTGGTCAAACCGGGTCGCATCCTGTTCGAGATCGAAGGCGTTTCGGAGAAAATGGCCCGTGAGGCGCTGCGTCTGGCTGATAACAAGCTGCCGTTGAGAACGAGATTTGTAACCCGTAAAGAAACTGAGGCGATCTGAGAATGAAGGCGCGAACTCTAAGAGAAATGACCCGGGACGAGCTGGTTCAAAAGAAGAATGACCTCCTTGACGAACTGTTCAACCTGAGAATGCGCCGGTCGCTCAAGTCACTGGACAATCCGCTCCGGCTACGGGAGGTCAAGCGGAATATCGGTCGTATAGAAACGATTTTACATGAAGATGAGATGGGTCTTCATAAGTTGGCAGAGACTAAAGCATCCATCCTGGAGAGTTCCGGTGGCGAAAAAAGAGATCGGGAATAGAAAGAGCAGTTGAATGACTGAAATGACGACACGGAGAAAGTTGCGAAAGGTTCGTCTGGGAACAGTGGTGGCCAATAAAATGGATAAGTGTATTGTTGTTCGTGTCGACCGGACGATAAAGCACCCACGGTACAAGAAGACGATCCGCACATCTTCGAAACTGTATGCTCACGATGAGAAGAACGAGGCCAACGCGGGTGACCTGGTGCGAGTCATGGAGACCAGACCTTTATCCAAGATCAAACACTGGCGTCTTGTCGAGATTATGGAAAGGGCCAAGTAACTCCACTGGTTGTATGTCGGGTCCGGCTGAAAAAGGGTGATTCGAAATGGTTCAGCAGTATACACAATTGTCAGTAGCCGACAACTCCGGTGCCAAGAGAGTGATGTGCTTTCGCGTTCTTGGTGGCAGAAGGAAGTATGCTTCCATTGGTGATATCATTGTTGTTGCGGTAAAGGAAGCAATCCCCGGCGGTACAGTGAAAAAATCGGAAGTATGCAAGGCAGTGGTGGTTCGCACCAAGGCGGAAATCAGGCGGAAGGATGGTTCCCTGATTCGCTTCAGCGATAATGCCGCCGTGATCATAAACGAGCAGCGTGAGCCGCGCGGCACTCGTATCTTTGGACCAGTGGCCCGTGAACTACGCGACAAGCACTTTATGAAAATAATATCCCTCGCGCCTGAGGTGCTCTGAGAGGGGGACAATATATATGAGAATCAGGAAAGGCGATACCGTTTACGTCCGCAGCGGCGAATACAAAGGGAAAACCGGTCGAGTGCTCCATGTTGACCCCGGGAAGCAGTTGGTTCTGGTTGAAGGCGTTAATCGGAAGAAAAAGCT
>JAOZPL010000124.1 GCA_029932795.1 Candidatus Zixiibacteriota bacterium
AGGTCTCCTTCTCGAGAGCTCTGAGACCCTCGCTGATCGATGAGGCCTGGCGCACGTGATAGTCTTCGCTGCTCAGCAGGACCGTCAGCGTACGACGGACTGATTCTTCATCGTCGATTATCAGAATCACAGTATTACGCCGATCTGTATTGATACTCATATCAACCTGCCTGTTGTCAGCACAAGATGTGGATTCTTGTTACCAGTTTGTTTTTCCCAGACAGACTATCCTGCTCTATCTTGATTCCCATCTGGTCGGATAACAAAGCAGCGTAGTTTTTCCAATTCTGTTCCATCTGAAGTGGCGGCTTCGGTGCAGTCTGTTCCGTTTCGAAGCGAATCATCAGGGTATCGCCGGAGTCCGACTTTTCGCCTGTGATTACTGTCCGGCTGTTCACGTCTGATCGGGCTAGATGCGAATGCAGGATGGCCTCGAACAGGTATGTCGGCGCCTGTAGGGCGGCAGTCACTGTACACGAGAGACAAGGTCCGGTTGTCTCAATCACGCAATCCTTCTCCTGGCAGGTATTCACCAGCGCCACCGCTCTTTCCAACTCATCCTTGAGAGATGTCCTGCTGGTCTCAAGCTGGCGATGGTTGACAATCAGATTCAGGCGCGTCAGGTAGTGGTCAAGCTCCGAAGTTTCCTTGAGAATCATTCCTACCAGTTCGGACGTATCAGACTGTCCTTGGGGGGTGGGGGCTTTCTCTACACACGAGGCAGCCGTGGTTATTGCGGCTATTTTGTTCCTCATTCGGTGTGTCAGAAATTGATATGAGGTCAGGTGGCGACGATCCTTATTGATTTGCAGTTGTTTCATTGAGACGATCGTCAGGTTAAGGGCGGCGTGATTGATGTTGTGCATTTTCAACAGCGAATCGGACGTCATGCCCTTCAGGTCACGTGTAAGCTGACTGTATTCCTGGTCGATTATCCCTTCAGGGTGTCTTGCCAGCGCCTCGTGAAAGGCCGTATTGATGGAGACTATCCTCCCGGAGGCGCGGTTGATCACGGCCGTCGGGAATTTGTTCTCCAGCGCAGCTTCGAGTTTCAGTACCAGGGGTTCGATGCTGTTCGCCGCCTGACGAAAACGAAGCAGCAAATCCGCAAAATAATGGGATTGATTGCGCTGTGGCGTCTCAGCTTCAGAGCCAAACATGCCCAATACGGTGGCTGGGCGTTTTTCAGGGTTGAGCAGGGCCGCATGGATCCGTTGGCAGTCGAAATGGGACTGTGGCGATGGGCCATATCGGTGAGTGAAGATGGCTGCGTTACCTGCAGAGAGAGGAACGTCAGCTAATTCCATGGGGAGAGAATCTAGACCCTCCGGGTGTAGGTAGCGGCCATCCCTACACATGAAGGTCGTCCAGTTTTCAGGGGCCAGGAGATCCAGCAGTCTTTTTTCGCTGTTGGTCAGCCAGCCGCGAAGGCGCAGACCCAGCAGGAGCGACTGGATTCCGGCCTGCAGTGCTTCTGCATCTGCCGGCCATGCACTCAGCCGATCCGGAGATGGGGACCGGATTCCGCCCGTGTGTGATTCAAGTTGAAACTCAGCAGTCTTCATAGAACATCCCTGTTTCATATTGAGACATTTGTCCATTTCATCGGTTTCCATGCGGAACACTTTAGCTCCTGGAAACATTTTTTAGCAGGTGAACGGGGGGTGTCTTTTCTCTTGACTGAGGGCCGGGCGATCTGTATTATAGCCTATGCCGCTATC
Source organism: Candidatus Zixiibacteriota bacterium (assembly GCA_029932795.1). GTDB lineage: Bacteria > Zixibacteria > MSB-5A5 > GN15 > FEB-12 > JAOZPL01. Next base: position 1,722 of record JAOZPL010000124.1, read on the forward strand.
AAAAGAGCAGGTCAAACATGTTGCCCGTCTGGCCCGGCTCAAGCTATCCCTGAAAGAGACAGAGGAATATACTCGGGAGCTCACGACAATCCTGAATTACATAGATCAACTGAAATCGGTTAATACGGAAGAAGTGCCAGCGTGGAATCAGTCTGCCACGATGGAGAATGTGTTTCGTGAGGATGAAATCCGATTATCACTACCGCGAGAGAAGGTGCTCGGTAATGCTGCAAATCGGGATGATGAGTATTTCCATGTTCCGAGGGTGATCGGCCGATGAGACCCGCCGTGCTGGCTGTTATCCCGGCAAGACTGGACTCAAAGCGGTTTGTTGGGAAGGTGCTTTACCCATACTGTGGCAAACCGCTTCTTTTCTATGTCTGGCGAGAGGTACAACAGGCAAGGAATATTGACCGGTTGGTTGTGGCGACTGACAGCAAACAGGTTTGCCGGGTGGCTCAAAGCTTTGGCGCCGAGGTTATCGTTACCTCCTCCCGCCATAAAACCGGATCGGACCGGGTGGCTGAGGTTGCGGAGAGAATTGGTGGGGGGATCATTGTCAACATCCAGGCCGACAACTTCGGCCTCAGGCGGGCTGTGCTGGAGCGGGTCATTGAACAAATGAAGCAAGATCGGGCCGTCAGGTTTGCCACCCTTGCCTGCCGGGTAAAGGGGGATGAAGAACTGTTTGACCCCAATCTGGTCAAGGTTGTCCTGTCGGAAAAGGATGAGGCATTGTGGTTCTCCCGCTTTCCCGTGCCGTATCTTCAGGGTGTTAAGAACAGCTCACGAGCAGCTCAGTTCAGGTTTTACGGGCATATCGGTGTCTACTTCTTCAGGAGAGCAGCTCTGAGGGCTTTTGCCATGTGGAAGCGTTCACCTCTGGAGAAAGCAGAGTCTCTGGAGCAGTTGCGCATTCTTGAGAATGGCGGCCGCATACGCGTGTTTAAGACGACCATAGAGCCGGTTTCAGTTGACCGGCCGGATGATGTAAAAAAGCTGTCGGCTTTGTATGGTTGAGGTTTGAAATGGCCAAGAATAGCACCACCAAGTATGTATTCGTGACCGGCGGTGTGGTGAGCTCCCTGGGGAAAGGGATTGCCGCGTCGTCGTTAGGTCTGCTTCTCCAGAAGCGAGGACTGAAAGTACAGAACATCAAGTTTGACCCGTATCTTAATGTCGATCCGGGCACGATGAACCCTTTCCAGCACGGCGAGGTTTTTGTGCTTGATGACGGCTCAGAGACGGATCTTGACCTGGGTCACTATGAGCGGTTTCTGGACCAGTCGCTGGGGAAGGGGAACAACGTCACCACCGGCCAGATATACCATACGATCATTACTCGTGAGCGAAGGGGAGATTATCTGGGCGCCACCGTCCAGGTGATCCCTCATGTGACTGAGGAGATCAAGACTCGTCTCAGGAACCTGGCGCGATTCGACGACAGGCCGGATGTCATCATTGCCGAGATCGGCGGGACAGTGGGCGATATCGAGTCGTTGCCGTTTCTGGAGGCAATTCGCCAGATCGGTCTCGAAGAGGGACCCCGGAATGTCATATACATTCACGTGACACTGGTGCCGTACATTCGGACTGCCGGAGAGTACAAAACAAAACCAACTCAGCATTCGGTCAAGGAGCTTCGAGAAATCGGCATCCAGCCCAATATTTTGCTTTGCCGCTCTGCCCAGCCGCTCTCCGATGCCCTCCGGCAGAAGATTGGCCTGTTCTGTTCCGTACCGACCACCTCGGTTATTGCTGCTCAGGACGTCACGACCATCTACGAAGTGCCACTTAACCTTCACGAACAGGCGCTTGACGACATTGTCGCCAAACACTTCGACTGGGAGTTGCCGGTACCGGATTTAGCCGATTGGGAATCGATGGTGCAGAAGATCAAGAGTCCGCAGTGCCGCATCAAGATCGGCATATGTGGCAAGTATGTGCATCTAAAGGATGCCTACAAGTCGATAATCGAGGCGTTTGTGCATGCCGGAGTCGCCAGTGAGGCGGAGGTCAGCCTGATCTGGGTTTCCTCTGAGGATATCAAGCAGGGCGGGGCCGAGAAGTTTCTTCAAGATATTGATGGTCTGTTGATTCCGGGAGGATTCGGCGAACGGGGGGTTGAAGGGAAAATCGAAGCGATACAATATGTACGGGAAAGCAAGATACCCTTTCTTGGCATCTGTCTGGGGATGCAGTGTGCCGTGATTGAGTTCGCCCGCAATGTCTGTGGTATGCAGGATGCCCATAGCTACGAGTTCTACCGGGACCTCAAGCACCCGGTTATTCACCTGATGGCTGATCAGGAGGGTGTGACGGAACTGGGGGGTACTATGCGGCTCGGTGCCTACCCCTGTGTCCTCACGGAAGGGACGAAATCCTTTGAGGCATATGGCGTCAAAGAGATCTCGGAGCGCCATCGCCACCGCTACGAAGTGAATAACGCTTATCGGGACATGCTGGTGGAAAGAGGCTTAGTACTGGCGGGGCTGTCGCCCGACGGTAGACTGGTCGAGATGACAGAGATCGCCGATCATCCCTGGTTTGTCGGGGTGCAGTTTCATCCCGAACTGAAGTCACGGCCCACCAAACCACATCCGCTCTTCCGGGAGTTTGTCCGTGCGGCCGTCCGCCGCCATGAGCGGAGTGACGGTAAATCGGTCGGCGAGGTTGACCAATCCGAGGATGTGTCAACAACGACACGTTGATAAAAGTAATAGCTCTTGAGTGGCAGGCTCAGGGTGACTTGTCGATATTAGTCCGTTCCATGAAACAGCCAACGGCACATGATCTGATACAGGCACGTATACATGTCAGATGGATCAGGGTCATTGGGATTGAATCAAACAACTTCTACCGCTAACGTGTACTCAAGCAGTTTGGCTACCCCTGTCTTGCCATTGTCGCCGACTTCCATCGGTGGGCCGACACAACTGGGGCAGCCTGATGAGCATGGGCACTTGCGCACGTGATCAAGGCTGGCCTCGAACAGTCTCGCTGACTCGGCGAAGATTTTCTCAGAGAGTCCCACTCCACCGGGGATGTTTTCGTAGATATAGAAGGTTGGTCGTTCGGTGAACGGCGCTCGGACCTGTGAAATAGAGCGCAAATCGCGAGTATCGCACATCACCCAGAGCGGAGCGATTTTGCCCAGGATATTGGCCAGCCCCCGCAGCGCCCCGCTGAGCTGTGACGGTTTCAGGTCAATTCTCAGGGGTATGTCCTCCGGGAATGAGTACCAGAATGCGTTGGTGTGCATCTCCAGTTCCGGCATGATCAACTCACCGGAACCGACATTCTCGTGGGTATGAAACTTGACTTTCTTAAACAATACAGTGGTAGAGGTGAGGGAAACCTCACCGCATTGTAAAAGGGCCTCATCGTTCGTGGGCTTTTCGTCATTCACCTGCAGAACCTTCAAATTAGTCTTGGTTTCAGCATCGGTGAAGTAATCGACTTCCACCTCTTTCACATATGCCTTCTTGCCTTCCCAGTCGAGTTTCGTTACCTGGTACTGTTCCGCTCCATGCAGATAGATTGCCTCGGGATGCAGAAATATGGGAGCGGAGTAATAGTCCACTTCCCCGATCACCCGAGCATTGTCTGACTCGTTCAGGATAACAAAGTTATCCGGTGAGGCCGACCGCAGCGAAATCTGCTGGGCAGGATAAATCTCTGAGGACCAGTGGTAACGGTCGCCGGTTTTGCGGAGCACGTTTTCCGAAGCCAGATAATCCAGAATCCGACCGGCGCTTCTGTCTTCATAACACTCGTCTTCGTCAAAAGGCAACTCGAACGCCGCACATTTGAGGTGGTTGGTTTTGATGATCAGGTTTTCGGGGTCGATAATTCCCGACTCCGGTGTCCTGCCGAATATGTATTGCGGCTCTGAGCAGAGAAATTGGTTAATGGCTGATGAGTTAGCGACCATGATTGTCAGGGACGCAGCCGTGCTTCGCCCGGCGCGGCCAGCCTGCTGCCAGAGGGAAGCAATCGAGCCGGGGTAGCCGACAATGATGGAGACTTCAAGGGAGCCGATATCAATCCCCAGTTCCAGGGCATTGGTTGAGACTACACCGGTAATGGAGCCGTCCCGAAGACCTCGTTCGATCTGACGGCGTTCGTTCGGCAGGTAGCCTCCCCTGTAGCCAGCGATTCTGATACCCTTCCCGAAATCATTTTTCAGTTCCCGTTGCAGGTAGGTGAGCAACACCTCGACATAAAGGCGGTAGTGAGCAAAGATAATAGTCTGAATTCGTTGCCGCAGAAACAACGCTGCCATGCGGGCTGCCTCGTTGGTGGCCGATTTGCGGATCCCCAGTTGCGGGTTTATCACGGGTGGATTATACAGCAGGAAGTGTTTTTCTCCCGAAGGCGCGCCGTTGTTGTCGATCAGCTTCATGGGACGGCCAACAATACGTCCGGCCAGGTCGTCAGGGTTGGCGATGGTAGCCGAACAGCAGATGAAAAGCGGGTGAGAGCCGTT
>JAOZPL010000125.1 GCA_029932795.1 Candidatus Zixiibacteriota bacterium
GGGGGACAGCAAAAAGCGCTTGATTCCTAACGGACGTTAGGTATAATATTTATTTTGGCTTATACTAAGAGTAGTCCCAATACAGATAACACTCTCGGAGTTGAAGCTTGGACATGAGGCTTTCGAGGAACGGGAAGGCCGCGATGCGGCCTACAAGATTGCGGCGTAGCTTGTGAACACTGGTTGGCCGTCCAGCATAGAACAAGTGACTGACGGAATCGGTGTCCTGATGTTTGCCTGAAATCAGGCATTCTACCGGGGGGGCATCCTTCGCGTTTGATAGGTTGGAGCAGACCTTAAATAAGCAGCAAAAAATCCTGGGCAAGTTCCGCTCACAGTCGATTGCGGAGTTAGCCGTGTGGCGAAAGGAGTAAGACCATGTTCAAGTGTGCATTAGCGTGTATGATGGTACTGTGTATTTCAGCCGATGTTGCGCGTGGAAGAGACAACACTGGAGCACTACCTAAGCACCCCAGGAGCAAATCCGTTCAGATTATCACTGCTGGTTGGCCTCATGGGGGCTATGACTTAAGGTGGACGTACCACTATCCATTCGGGTCTGAGAGCCTAGTAAGGGATAAAGCATCTCAAGAGGCCTGGGGCAGAGATTGGGGCGGTGGTTCTGCGTTGACGGCGGATGTGAACGGGGATGGCGAGTTAGATGACTATATGTTCTCCCGGTCTCGTCTGCGGATGTGTGCGATCAACAATCTGAATGGCGACGGTCAACAGGAGGCGATTATCAGGAAACTGAAGGTTGCACAGAACCTCGTCGTCGTGAACAACGGTTTAGATAAACTGTGGGATCTTGACTTTCCATCGTCCATCGGCAATTCCGTCGTCTCTAACATGGATGGAGACGGCGTCAATGAACTGGGGGTATCTACAGCGGATCGTCTGCATGCCATGCAGGGATCGGTGACAAGGCGAGTTGCGAAATATGCGATAGCGGCATCTAATGGCACAATTGCCACCCTTGGATGGCAGCAAGTCGTGAACACCCTGGAATCAAAACACGACGGAGATGTCTTCACTTATAGCGGAAATGTTTTCAATCTCCAGTCCGAGTTATCTGACTTCGACCCGGACTTCATCTGCTTTGTCATGAGTCCGCAGGAAATCATATCATACCTCGGGGGTTGTGAGCAATATGTTCGAGACATCCACCAGCTAACAAGGTCCTTAGACGATGATTTGTACGGTGATGCGATTTGGGGGATTCTCACAGGCTATAATGCAGAGGACGCGTTGGCGATAGCTGATGGCCCATCAGAGATAATGGTGTCTAATGCTTTGCTCGCAACGGCCGGCGGCTGGCTTGACAACATACGCGAGGGTACTTATTTCTCCGAGAGCGAGTACAACGTGATGTGGACTACGGAATCATGCGGACCCGTGTACAAAGGCACGGAAGGCCCAACTGATCCCACAGACACAATGGTCAGCCTGTTGAACAGCAACACCGTTGATATCATGGTTACCAGCGGTCATGCATCCCAACACAACTGGCAAATCCATTACCCAAACCCTGGGTTAGCGGGTTTCTTCAGATCGAACGATGGGCAGCTATACGGTGATCCCTATTCTGGGCCAGATGTCATCATTAGTTCGACGAATCCTAAGTTATACTACGCTCCAGGCAACTGTCTTATTGCTGATATCTCTGATATGGCTTGTATGGCTTTGTCGTGGATGCATACTGGCACCGCCCACCAGTTTTGCGGATATACGGTTAGCACTTGGTATGGCTACATGGGTTGGGGCATAGCAGACTATTATTTCCCTCTTCAGGATAGACATAGCTTCGCCAAGGCGTTCTATCTGAACAATCAAGCACTCTTGTTTGCTTTGGAGAATAATACCCCGGGTACAAATCCTTCTGGATTAGCCTATGACCGAGACGTAGTTGCTTTCTATGGAGATCCCGCTTGTGACGCGCGGTTAGAAAGGTGTCAGGATCCTCTTTATGATATAGCACTATTAGTACCACCTCGTGTTCTTGAAACGGGAGTGGTTACGAACCTGGACACTCTCGTCGCTACAATTACAATGAACGAGACCGGTCATCCAAGGCGACCGCCTATTGTTCTTTTCTCCGGGTTCACTGTTGACAGCGCGCAGATTGTGGCGACAGATGCTTACAACGCTGTGGTCACGGACAATTTCGCATTATTGGATGTATGGCACCAAGGAGACGCAGATTTGAGCGTCGGCGAGCAAAGGGAGGTGAAGTTTACGGGCGGGAGTGTGCCTACGGGCGTAGCTGATGACGAATCCTCACAGTTGGCGGAACAGTTCGTCCTGAGCCAGAACTACCCGAACCCATTCAATTCAGCAACGGTCATCAGCTTTGACTTGCCGCGGGCAGCCAATGTCAGGCTGGAAATCTTCAATATCTTGGGTCAGAAGGTAGCTACGCCCGTGAACAAGCACCTCAAAGCCGGACTACACTCTGTGGTGTGGGATGGCACCGCGGCTGCCAGTGGGGTCTACCTGTATCGCTTGACAGCAGCGGGCTATATCAAGACGAAGAAAATGGCATTGCTAAAATAGATGTTCACCACAGGGCTGCCGCCCGCCGTTTCAGTATACAGTGTACGGGCTAGTGCACTATGAAGTGTGCGTCGAGAGCGTTAATCTGCCGCTCCAACAAAGGTTACAGAACGCGTCTCGCCTTCAGCAGGCCTCCGCAATGGCTCTCCGGGTGAGCTCTCCACGATTGTAACAACCACCTGTCCCCCAGAGTTTTTCCCTGGTAACCTCACGAGTCGCTCCTGTCGCTCTCGTCCTCGTAACTGAGTATCTCCGCCGCTTTTTTTTGGAGATCCTGTCACCGGTCGGATTAAAACCGTCCATTGCGGGTCGGGTTAAAACCGGCGTGCGCTGGTTTTGCCCGACCGATGACAGCGGCACGACAAAGCTTGGAACGAACAATAGATCCCGTACTCGTGACTGCAGATGGCTGTATCGAAGAACAAGTAGATGCGGAAAGCGGTCTTCTACCAGAGCCCGCATCATCGCCTGGTATGCTGCATCAGGAACCTTTCGGCCAATTCCCTTCTGTAGGGTTGAGCTAGGTCGATCGGAAGATCTAAATTCATGATTCTGACCAGACCGCACATTCCATCGTCTGAAACCTCATGTTCAACCGCAACCTTTGCATAATCCCTTCAGTCAAGCAACGAAAATCACATTTCGCGGGCTGCCCGAAAAATACACAAAAAAACCCCCAGTCACTTGCGTCACTGGGGGTCTTATTTACTCCCGGCAGCGTTCTACTCTCCCACTCGCTCTCACGGGCGAGGTACCCCTTGCCACAACGCCATCCGGCGCATATATTCCCTACAATTATTGGCAGATCAGCAGAGAAGGGACTCCATGAGAGACAGACAACTGCCGGAACCAGACGTCAAGATTGTCGAGTTCCAGCAGCCTGCTAGTGGCAGAAGATCCACGCCCGGGCTAAAGCCAGCGGAGAAGAACCTAGAGCAGACGTTTTTCTGTGAAAATGCATCGTCGCCTACTCCAGCTTTTTTACATCCTTCTTCTTGAGCTTGCGCTCGACCTTGCCTTGGTTATCGAAGATGACAATCTTGATGTCATCCCAACCGGTGAATAGCTGGAGCGGAAAGTAGAATATCGCATCCACATTGACTAACTTAGCTCCATAAGTATTCTGAAGTGTCTTTTCAATAAAGACCGTGCTATCAGCTTCGTAAAAGTCATCGCCGATGACAACCACACCTCGACTGATCTGCCGAACATTTTCGAGAGTTATAGACATGTTGTATTGTGAAGCCATTATATTCCATACATATAACTCTAGGGTTGACCGGGCCAAAGTCTCGAAACGGCGTTAGACGCCATGCGAGGTAGGTTATCGAGGATTGTAGCGACCTGTCTTGTACCGAGTGATGCGGCAGTGCAGCGTCCAACTCAGCTGCCTTCTGACGTACCCGTGGAATCACAGCGGTCGGGGAGTGTGAGATCAGATGCCGGGCGGCGAAGATCCTAGAGCAGCGAGAGCAAATCAAGAAGGAAACGATCAACAAAAGGAGAAGTGAATAACGGAAAGCCATTGCGATGAGGCAAAGTGTGTCTTAACTTCAGCCATCATCGTGTCCGGATTAGGCTGACCCGCTGCAATCCATACCACTCTCCGTCCTTCCGTCTATATCTAATCACCACCCCAAGTCATAAACATGATATCTTAGTCAACTCACTGACACTCCGCTGGCTCCTCGAAGGTGATAAACATGTAATCGATCAAGGCCGTCAGGTCAGCGATATCAACTTCGCCATCGGGATCACCATCAGTATTCGCCTCCGGCATGCACTTAGGCTCTGTGAAGGTGATAAACAGATAGTCAATCATCGCTGTCAGGTCGCCGATGTCGATCAATTCGTCCGGGTCGGCATCTACATTGCCTGTTATCCCCACACAGCAGCTTGTATCAGCTATTGTGTCAGTAAGATCCTGCCAGATACGCTGGCCGGAGAGACTCTGACCCAACTTCTCCTTGATGACAGCTTCAAACGGCTGGCACCGGCTTGGAGGACCCAATGAACGATCAGGCACCTCATAGCCAAGACAGCCGGGGGTCACATTGGCCGGTTTTGGATGGCTCCCCGGATCGGACCCGGGGGTCGGGTTGGCTGGTTTTGAATCCGCTGACTGTCTCAGACGGTCATAGCGGGCCACTGTCTCGCGGTCGACGCCCAGTTCACGGGCAATCCGTCGATACGGCCAATGCTGCTCCAAGAGCCTGATAATCGCATGCACAACAGCCACTTTGAGTTGGTTCGCCATGCCTTACCTCCTGACGAAGGTATATGACGAATCACTTCTACCTCAAAATGGTCGGTTTTAATGCGACCCCAAGTGGCCGGTTTTGCCCGACCGATGACATTCAAACAAAGCACGTATTCACTTATAGACTATCTGTTAGAATATATTTAGCCTAATATCCATTGAAGTAGTATGGAAACGGCTGGAGTCAAGATCTATTTTTGCGAGTCGAGAGGAGAGCGCTTGGCGACGATCATCAGACTAGTATTCGCGAGTTACGCCCTTAGCGATACCGCATCTTCACGTGTTCGTTCGGAGCGACCTCCACGCGGGGGCGCGGATTGAAACTGCGGAGCCACCCTAAGCAATCCATCCCGTCGGATCGAATAACGAATCGAGAACGATGAATCGGGGGAAATAGATAGTGATGTCGCCGATTGGCTTTCCCTGTGAATATTTGATGAAGGGTTGTATTGGTCAGAAGAATAGGAGCAGATTGGATAAAGCATAAGAAAACCAATGGACAGGTGGGATCTTCTACGATAGGTTAACCGGTGGAAGGACGAAAAACAAGGTTCAGGACAGTCTCAAGGCCTGAAACTGGTAGACAGCCATCAAGGGTGACCGACCATGACTCTAACTGTTCGCGTTACTGCTAATGTAAACGTTCAATCAGGCGGTCTGCCGGAAGTACTCCACTACCGGGCGAAAGGTTCTGCTAAGGTCCTGCCGGGGGTATTAGATTGTTAGTCTCGACTTGAGCCACCTTGTAAACCACGACGAATAAAATGAAAAAGAACAACATCCTCATCACCGGCCTTCCCGGAGTTGGGAAAACGACACTTATCACAAAGCTTGCTGAAGCTTTGAAAACCCTCAACCCCGCCGGCTTCTACACGACTGAGATCAGGGAGGTTGGTGTGCGGAAGGGTTTCAAACTGACCAGCCTTGACGGAAGAGAAGGGGTTCTCTCCCACGTTGACATTAAGAGCCGCGCCCGCGTCGGGAAATATCGCGTTGATATCCCCGGCTTTGAAACCTTCCTTGACACGATTGACTTCCTGAATCAGGCCACCGGGCTGATCATCATTGACGAAATCGGAAAAATGGAATGTCTGTCCGACAGGTTCAAGAGCCTGCTAGGTAAGATTCTGGATTCCGACATGCCGGTGATTGCTACCATCGCCCTCAAAGGCGGCGACATCATCGCGGAGATCAAACGACGACCTGATGTAACTCTATTTAACCTGACAACACAGAACAGGGAATCTTTGTTGTCTGCGATCACTGAGGTCGTGAAGAATCTGAAGTCATCCGGCTCGGCGCCGAAGTAACTCAACAAAGGGTGCGG
>JAOZPL010000126.1:0-4423 GCA_029932795.1 Candidatus Zixiibacteriota bacterium
CCGGTGCTACTGAATAGAACAGGCCGGGCAGCCCTGAAGTTCCCTTGTTAAGAATATTCATCGATATATAGATAGTAGCTAATTGCCTGTAGTGCAAGGAAATCAAGTGCTCGTTTGTTTCATGTTCCGGCGTTTGATTAAGATAAGCAGAGTCGGTAAGTCCGGCAGAGGTTTTAACCATGGATTAAGTCTCCCTGGCGTTGCAGCCTTCCCCAGTTCAATACCGGCCACCCGTAGGCAAGACATGCCGGGAACAGGTCAGGGAAAAGTCTGATACCGGTGCGGACCTGATTACGGGGTGTTGCTTTCTGGCCCCGCCGGGTAGGGACCCGCGTCAGTGATGCCGAGCTCAGCCTTCACCTTGTTCAGTATCTCGGTGGACAAGTCCGGGTTTTCCTCCAGAAACTTCCTGGCGTTCTCCCGTCCCTGGCCCAGCCGGTCGGAATTGTAGCTGAACCAGGCACCGGACTTTTCTATAATCCCGTGATCAGACGCAAGATCCAGAAGCTCACCAGAGGAGGAGATACCTTTGCCGTAGATAATGTCAAACTCGGCTTCTTTGAACGGTGGGGCGACTTTGTTTTTGACCACCCGCACTCTAGTCCGGTTACCAATCACATCTTGGCCGCTTTTAATTGAGGCGATCCTGCGGATATCTAGCCGGACGGTAGCGTAAAACTTCAGGGCATTGCCGCCAGTGGTCGTTTCCGGGTTGCCGAACATCACTCCGATTCTCATCCTGATCTGATTGATGAAAATGATTGCCGTGTGCGATTTGGCCGTGATGGCTGTCAGTTTACGGAGCGCCTGCGACATCAGTCGGGCCTGCAGCCCCATATGGGCATCACCCATCTCCCCCTCGATCTCGGCTTTGGGCGTCAGAGCTGCAACGGAATCAACTACGACAATATCAACGGCACCGGAACGTACCAGTGTTTCGCCTATTTCGAGAGCCTGCTCGCCGTTATCCGGTTGGGAAATAAGGAGGTTCTCCGTGTCAACACCGAGAGCTTTTGCGTAGTTGGCATCGAATGCGTGCTCAGCATCGATAAACGCCGCCACCCCGCCTGCCTTTTGTGCCCCGGCGATAATATGCAGGGCGAGTGTGGTTTTGCCTGATGCCTCCGGGCCGAAAATCTCAGTGACACGACCGCGAGGAATCCCACCGACTCCCAGAGCATAATCAAGCGCCAGCGAGCCGCTGGGGATCGTCTCGATTTCAAGTACGCGGCTGTCCCCCAGGCGCATGATCGATCCCTTACCAAAGGCCCTTTCGATCTGCGTCAGGGCGGCATCAAGGGCTTTTTTGCGATCCTCGGTGGTAATGGAAGTCAATGCCATTTTAGATCTGCCTTTCTTCGTTTCGATTTTCCTGCCTGCCATCGCACTCAAAGATAGTAGAGGTTTACTCAAACAATATATCACATTTTGCTCAAGATTAAAGTACATTCCCTGCCTGACAGTTCCTGTCAGTGAAAATGAGACATACGGTCGATAGATTTTATTGATCTCAGCCATGGCACGACTTGCTTGTCGTACCTGCTAGCCAAGGACTGGAACCTATGTGATCTAAGGCGTTGCTATTAAACTGGTTGGTTTTGTCAGACTTCGCTGGGAGGGATATGTCACGCTATTAACCTCCAAGCCTCTTTTCGTGCAGCTCTTCGTAGATCGGACCGGCTGGAGTAAGCGTTGATTTAAACAGGCAGAGTCGGTTAAGCTCAACCAGAATTGGCTCAAACTTGTAGTCCTTTATAAAGGAGATCAGTTGGTCTAGTCCCTGTGGTCGACGCACCCGCCCCAGAGTGAGGTGGGATCTGAACCGTTTCTTCTCCGGCTCAAATCCGAGTTGCCGCATCCCCTGCTCCATCTGTGCCGCCATCTCTGAGAGTGTCTCCGTCTTTTCGCTGATCCCTACCCAGATCACCCGGGGACGGTTGAGGTTCGGGAATCCGCCCAGCCGGTCAATCATGGTCTCAACCGGTTGGAAGCGGGAGGTAACCGCGTCTATCTGCTCGGCAATGGCTGGTACCAGTTCTTGTTCGGTATCGCCAAGGAAGCGGACGGTGAGATGGATGTTCTTCGGCTCCACCCATTTCACCTGTCCTCCTTTTTCCTTCAGAGGAAGGATCAGCCTGCCAAGTTGTTCTTGCACCTGCCGGCTCAGTGGCAAAGCGATAAAGAGACGTATCATTTGATATCCAGGATCTCCCTTCGAAGCATCTCCAGCGCAGCGTATGTTGCGCGGCTGCGGTTCATTTCGCGGTCTTTGCCAAACCGGAAACGGCGAGCGTAATTGGCGTGGGGCGAAGCCAACCCTATGTATGTCGTGCCCACCGGCTTATCATCAGTGCCGCCCTCGGGTCCGGCTGTTCCGGTGATGGAAAGTGCGAAATCTGTCCCGAATGACCCACGGGCGCCGCGGGCCATGGCAATGGCACACTCCTCCGAGACCGCTCCGTGTTGCTGTAGTATTTCTGAGGGTACGCCCAACAGCTCGATTTTGATTTCGTTAGCATAAGCGACAAGGCCGCCCACGAAGTAGGCTGAGGACCCGGATACAGACGTAACTAACTGCCCCAGTTGGCCGCCGGTGCAGGACTCGGCGACACAGAGCGTTTTGTCATTATCTCGCAGCAAGTCCCCGACGACGGTTTCGAGCCGGTCATTATCCCGGCCATATACATGAGGACCACAGACTTTTTCAAGGTAGCGCGCGAGGTTCTGGGCTCTTTCCCGAGCCCCGGTGTCGTTTTCTGCCGAGGCTATGATTCGTAAATCAACGCCGCTGTAAGACGGCAGATAGGCCAGCCTCACCCCGGTTTCCAGTTTCAGCCCCGGAGCGATTATCTCGGCCAGTTTTGACTCCACGATGCCGGTCGTGCGGATGACGATTACCTGTGTCGATCCGGCCAGCTTCAGCGCTTTCAGGTAGGGGATGACCTCATCGATAAGAATCTGGCGCATCTCAATCGGAACACCGGGCAGGCCGATAAAGATCTTTCCCTTTTCCTCGATGCCGATACCGACGGCGGAGCCGATTCTGTTGGGGAAGAATCTGGCTCCCTGCGGGAGAAGCGCCTGGTTTTGATTAATGGCCGGCATCTCAATCCCCCGATCCCGGTAACGTCGTTTGAGGTCTTCGAGAATATCCTCATGAAAAACGAGATTGCGCTTGAAGACCTTGACAATCGCCCGTTTGGTAAGATCGTCGTCAGTCGGCCCCAGACCACCGGTAGCGATTATCAACTGGGCGCGTTTCAGGGCCAGATGAAAGGCTTCCTCCATTGCTTCTACCGAGTCCCCGACCGAGGATCGGTACCTGACATTCAATCCGATGGCGGTCAGGTTCTTGCCGATGAAGGCGGCGTTGGTGTCAACAGTGTGGCCGGTGATCAGTTCATCGCCGATTGTAATGATTTCTACATTCATGTTCTCAGGTCTGTTTCAGACAAATGAGTAATCAAAGAGATGCTCCGCCACCAGGAGAATGAGTCGCACCGTGATATTGGCGTAAACACCGGCGGCGACGTCATCCATGGTTACACCCCAGCCGCGCGGCAGCCGTTCCAGTTGCGCCGCAGGCGGCACTTTGACGACATCATACAGACGAAAGGCGAAGAACGCCATCACAAAAACAGCCGGTGAGTAAGGCACGAAGAGCAAGGTGATAAACATGCCGGCCCACTCGTCAATGACGATCTTTCGCGAGTCGTGCCCCAGCAGAACCTCGGCTTTGCCGGCAGACCAGACAGAAACAATGAGAGTGGCAATTGTCACCGGCACGAGAACAGCAGGATTGTCCCTTATGAGGAAAAAAGCGATCAACAAGGGGGGGATTGTGCCCCAGGTTCCCGGGAACGGTTTCAAATAGCCGGAGTAAAGGCCGGTGGCGATGAGTTTGACCAGTCGCTCGTGCATGGGAACAGCTTATTTCAAAACGGTTTTGATCATATAGAAATATTTTACAATATAGTCAATCCCGGACCAGACCGTGATCACGGCGATTATCCAGAACAGGATGTTGAAATAGAGATTATAGTTGAACTGGAATAAAGACAGAGCGGGACTTTCGAAGTGCTGCAGTGTGACAATCAGCGAAATATATCCCATTACCAGACCGACAGCACTCATTTGGAGCACCGTTTTCAGCTTCGCACCCCAGCTCGGTGGGATTACCACACCTTTGTAAGCAGCGAGCAGCCGCAGGCCGGTAATGGTGAACTCGCGCCCGACTATGAGAATAACCGGCACCGGTGACACATACTTCAGGGCGATAAAAGAGATTAGGGCCGAGGATACCAGTATCTTGTCGGCCAGCGGATCCATGAACTTGCCGAAGCCGGTGATAACGCCATATTTCCGGGCGTAGTAGCCGTCGGCGAGATCGGTCAGGGCGGCGATGACAAACAAACCAAGAGCT
>JAOZPL010000126.1:4433-6131 GCA_029932795.1 Candidatus Zixiibacteriota bacterium
TCGACCATGAAAAGGAGCATGAATACCGGGGCCAGGAATATCCGCGAGAGAGTCAGCAGGTTGGGCATGTTCATGGGACGGCAAGGTATGCCATTGCAGCCCCGTAGTCAATCAGGAAAAAGACGTAGTGGCGAGCTACCGGGCTGCCTGCCAACGTATTGGCGGTGAGGGCAGTTGTAGTCGTGCTGTCTCGCGGGCGCTATTGCCTGGTAAAAACAGATGGCGGGGGGCAAAAAAAACCCAGGCAGGTGGTCAACCCTACCTGGGCGGACGATATTAGGTAATCCACAGAAAGAGTAACACTTTCCGATTGCAAGTAAAACATAACAAATCTCTGCAGCTTGTCAAGAGAAAAATGCAGTTTTTTTTAAGTCCACCAAGATTTTTCGATTGCCGCTGATTAGGCCAATCTGGCTAAAAACGGGGCGCCGAGCCGGTCGGACCGGCGCCCCCTTATAACACAGGAAGGGAGAACCAGAGTTAGCTGCAGCCCGAAGTTGCTCCGCAGGTGTCGCACTTGAGGCAGGTGCCGTTTCGGATCATGGTGAATGACCCGCACTCCGGGCACATATCCCCTTCGTACCCTCTCAGGCGGGCATTCCTGATTTCCTGGCGGAGTCGGTGCTCCCCCCTCTGGGGGTCGCCGTTTTTTGACGTGGCGACACAATCAAGCACCGCCTCCGCTTCTGAAGAGCTTTGAGCTGCAACCTGATTCTCCATCTGCTTACCATTGTCATTACCTCCGCTGCCATTGCCGTTGCCTCCACTGGAGAGATCAAAACGTAAGTGAGAGCTGTGTATATCCTCTTTCCCTCGACTGGCCGCCGTAACCTGCCCGGTGACAAACGGCGTAGCCGGTTCTTCGTCTTCCCACTCAACCGCAGTATCTGAGGGCGTGCCGACCGTGTCACCGCGCAGGTCATCCTTGGATATATGAGCCAGATCGTTGCGTCCAAGGTAGGAAATTGCCAGCTCGCGGAAGATGTAGTCGATGATCGAGGTAGCCATCTTAATCGACTTGTTTCCTGTTACGATGCCATTCGGTTCAAAACGGCTGAAAAGGAAAGCCTCGACAAACTCCTCCAGCGGCACACCGTGCTGAAGGCCAAGGGAGATGGCAATGGCGAAGGAGTTCATGAGCGATCGAAACGCGGCTCCTTCACGGTGCATGTCCAGGAAAATCTCGCCCAGGGTACCGTCGGAGTACTCGCCGGTTCTCAGGTAGATCTTGTGTCCCCCGACTACCGCCTTCTGCGTGTAACCGCCACGGCGATGGGGGAGTTTGCGCCGTTTGGCGATATATCGGTAAACCAATCGCTCAGCCATTTTCTCAGCGACCGTATCCACAGTCAGGCCTTGGCCCGCCTCTTCTTCCTTATCACCCAGAAGCGAACTCGTCAGCGGCTGGCTGAGTTTGGAGCCGTCGCGATAGATGGCGATGGCCTTGTTCATCAGCTCCCAGGAGAGGCGGTAGGCTTTTTTGGCGTCGTCGATGGTGGCGTCAGCGGTCATGTTGATCGTCTTGGAAATGGCACCGGAGATAAACGGCTGCGCCGAGGCCATCATCCTGATGTGAGCCTCATAGGGGATAGATCGGCGGCCACGCCGACCGCAGCGACTGGCGCAGTCGAATATGGGGAGGTGCTTTTCTTTGAGGTGCGGGGCTCCTTCGAGCATCATCGTGCCGCAGCAGTACTC
>JAOZPL010000127.1:0-4494 GCA_029932795.1 Candidatus Zixiibacteriota bacterium
AGTTGACAATCCGTAGGTTAACACCAAGACCAAGCGGCCTGCCAAAACGACGTCCGTATGCAACTACCAGTTGCGACATCGAATAGTCAAACTCCCCCATGTCGGCGTAGTTCTCCCGCCTGATGATCTCGTCTGTGCCCAGCCGAGTGTAGCTGACACCAATACCGCTGTTAGTCGAGATTGGATATACCCAGGCGGCAAAATCATACATGGAACCTTCAAAAAGCACCGAATGCATTAAGGCAACTTCCTGATACTTCATCCCGGACAACCCAGCCGGGTTGTAGTAGACGGCCATAGCATCCAGACTCAACGAGGTGAAGCCACCACCCATGCCCAGTGCCCGTGCCCCGGCTCCCATCGAGAACGGAGATTCCCGACCGGCATCGCCGGCCAACACAGCTCGAGCAATCAGAAGCACAAGGACGCTAAAGAGCAGATATCCTGTAAATCGTCTTGTCATTTCACCACCGCGATCTTGAGCCTCGCCTCTTCCCCCGTCTTGACGACACTGATCATGGCAATATAAACGCCATTGAACACCACGTGACCCTCGTCATTGCGGCCATCCCAAGTCAGCGTGACAAACGAATCATCACCTGCCGGAACCAGGCTTCCTTCGGCATATACGCGGGAAAACACCTCTTCACCGATCAACGTGAAAACGTGAAACTCCACCTGGCTTGGCTCCGCCAGGTAAAACTGGAACTCAGCCGGTGAATCCATCGGGTTGAACGGATTCTGCTTTGTTACGAATGTGGCTTCAACACTGGCACCGCCCACCGGCGTATATATCTCATCGAGAATACTCGATCCACCAGTGGCCGACCCTACCGTTACCGCCTGACCGGCATGAGATCCCGAGATGAAGACGGCGTTAACGGCATCTGCCTCAAGGATGATTTCAAATGGATCGCGAACACTCTGGTACACGGCGGCCCGAAACACAAGACGGCGCTGTTCACCGGCTTCGAGGACAAGACCATCGAAAATCAACGTTAACCTATCCTGCTCAGCCGTCGCAGCAGAGATTTTAACACCGTTCTCGAAAAAGCCACTGCCGTCCGGTTGGACAACCGAGCCCGCGTCGACCCGTTCTCCATGGCGACCGGTGAACCCAAGTGTAATCTCCTCAATTTCCATATCCCACAAAGATGACACCCCCTGATTGACGAGAGTTATACTGAACAGATCCCTGGCCGCACCCGGCATCACCAGATTGGAGGTGACGACTTCAGATTCAACAGAGAGATCCGTTTCGAGCGACAGAACCCTGATAGTCTGTTCAAATGCCGTATCATCAATCTGCGCCGGCAGTGCGTCGTTAAGATCAATCGGCCGCTCGATCAGCTCGAAACCGAGTACGAAGGTGGTGTCAAAGTCGGATGCCAACAGCGAGACACTGTAAGGACTGCCAATCATCATGGTGTCAATCAGGGGATCACTAACCCCCAGATCAATACCGTTGGTGGTCAACTGGAATATGGCTGGAGAAACATCCGCATCTCCCTCGTTCTCAATATCTACAACCATGTTGAACTGAGTACCGGCAGCTACAACACCCGTTTCCGCCCCCGGCATATCCCACGTCAGTCTCAGGTCCGCCGGTCTTTCAGTGATAACCGTTGCACTACTGTCCAGAGGCGACAGGATATACAAATCCGGCGAGAGGATGCTGACTTGGAAAGTCTCTCCCGGATCTGCGTCAGCGGACGCCACGACATCAAAGAAAAACTCCACAACATCGAGAGCAGGAATTGAATCAACCTGCAGTTGCGGTTGGAAGTCCGAATCTCCGTCGCTGGTCATGTTGAGCGTGAAGCTCGATATCGTTGTGTTCGACAGATTGGCTACCTTACAGCCAATCCGGAACGGCTGTGAGATGTTCACCCTGGGGCTGTTGGGCGCCACCGCTCGCACTTCGGTTAACTGCACTGATGGCAGGTTTTCTGCGAGAACCATCTCACCACCACAATCGGTCGTGAACTTCAGATGGTTGGCCACTCCCGACTGGCGATAGCTGAGCAGTGCGGATACGGTGAGATTCTCACCGGCCTGGCTGGCGGGAACAAGCACACTGTCCGTAGTTAAGTGGTTCGTTCCGGGCTGAAGCATACCTGAGGGCACCAACAGGCCCACGGTCGTGGAGAAACCATCACCAACTACGGTGAAACCACTACCTGCCGCCTCTACTTCCAGCGGTTCGGTGCCACCCAGAAGCAGAGTGAACATGAACGATGCTGCCCGTCCCACAGATACTTTCACCGGGGCAAGACTCCCATCTATGTAGGAGAGTGCCACCGGAGCCACCAAACAAAGGGAATCCGGATAGCGAATATCAAGCGCGTAGAGATTGTCTTCGGAAACGAGGTAGTAGTCAAGTCGCACGGTGTACCATCCGGGATCAAGCTCGGCAGCCGTATCAATCAGGGCCGCCAGACCGCTGTATGCAAGAGTGTCGTTTCCCGACCAGTCCGCAATGGGAGTACCATCGTAGATTGTCGCCAGCGCCGGCTCGCTTGTATCCGCGTAAAGACGAACCATCACGCGGGTGCTGTCAACCGGCCCGGAGAAATCTTCCGTGGCAACCTGAAACGACAGATCGAACTCATCCCCCGCATACACCGAATCCGGCTGCAGGGAACCCTCCACGAAATCAAACAATTCGGGAATCAACACCGTTACCGGGATTACCAACGAGTCAAAGGCCGCATAGCTTGAGTCCTCCAACCAGTAGTGGCTTTCCAGCATAAGAACGAGACTGTCACTACCGCCGGCAAGGTTATCGGTCGGCAGGTCAACAGTAATCGTATCTTCCAGACCACCCGCTCCCGGCGTCAGAAAAGATTTAACCGAACCGCCACCAGACCTAAAATACGACTTGAGCGTAGGCGCCTCGTGTGCCGTGGAGTCCCCGTTGTTCTGCACGACAACTCTGATGGTCGTAAGAAGACCGGAGTAAATCGTCTCAATATCACCACCGGTCCAGTCAAACGCCTTCACTATGTCGTAACCGTTGAAAGTGACCATCACGGGAGTTGAGATGACCGTGCCGCTAACGGCAGTGATACCGACCAAACCAGTCGGGCCAAAGTAGCGCACACCCATCGTCAGAAAATCAATGACCCCCTCATTAAGCAATGCCGGGTTGTCAATAACATCCGGCACCAACTGACCGGACGCCGGCACCAGTTGTATCGGATAGGCGGCGATGTCATAATCGGTGAGAACCTGGCCGCTGTCATCCAGAAGTACGATCCCGGCAGTGTTCAGAAACGGCTGACCTGCAACCTGGCTCGGAGAAATAGTGAGCACTATCTGGCCTAGCTCGGAGGATAAGGCCGACGATGCCACCAAGGGTGCAAGAAGTAAAGAAGCCAGGCAGATCAAAATCAGACGTTGTACGTATACTTTCACAGATTTGTCTCTATTCAATCGAGGCCGGAGGTATTGCTACTCTGTGCAAAAAACGTGCATAAAACATGTCTTCTACCTGAATGTCACCCAACAAAACCAAGGCGAGTACTCCTTACTTCACAGAACGAGTGTAGCTACTTAACTACTGACGTATAAGAGAGTCATTTGGGCATCGCAGTTATACTCTCCGCCGCAGTCACCGTATTCTCCATCAACATCGCTATCGTCATCGGCCCTACGCCGCCGGGGACTGGTGATATGAACGAGGCTTTCTCCCGGCACGCCTCAAAATCCACATCCCCCACCAGCCGGTATCCTTTTTCCGCCGAGGGGTCCTCAACCCGGTTGACACCCACATCAATAATCACCGCTCCTTCCCTGATCATGTCAGAAGTGATGGTCCTCGGACGGCCAATAGCAGCGATAACGATTTCCGCGCGCCGGACGATTTGCGGTAGATCACGTGAGCGGGAATGCACCACTGTCACAGTAGCGTTAGCCATGTGGGTTTTCTGCATGAGCAGTGCCGCGACCGGCTTGCCCACGATATTCGATCGGCCCACGACGACAACCTCCCTTCCGGAGGGGTCAATCTCGTAGTATTCCAGCAGCCTGATTATGCCGTGCGGAGTGCAGGGAATCAGTTGCGGCCGGCCTATCAGGAGCATACCCACATTATGTGGGTGAAAGCCATCGACATCCTTTTCGGGTCGAATTGCAAGTGTAACTGTCGGCTCGTCGATCTGCGAAGGCAACGGCGATTGCACCAGAATCCCATGAATACGATCATCATCATTAAGTTCTCGCACAATATCCAGTAACTGCTGCTGAGCCAGATCGGCCGACTTCCTGATTACCTCAGAATATAAACCGAGCTTGTCACACGCTCTGGCTTTACTCCTGACATAAGTTTCTGAAGCCGGGTCGCCACCGACCAGCACGGCGGCCAGCCCCGGGGTCACGCCACGCGCTTTCAGAGCTTCGATGCGAGGTACCAGACGTTGCCTGACATTCTTTGCAACGACCTTACCATCAATGAGTTGTGCGCCCATGTTAGACCATTCCTTTAGTCCACAT
>JAOZPL010000127.1:4504-6114 GCA_029932795.1 Candidatus Zixiibacteriota bacterium
TGGTGCTGGTCCCGATTGATAATTTGCCAGGTCAAAACTATGGCTGATTCGCTCGATGCTCATGGCACGGCCTTCCGAGGGATCAATCTTCATAATCACTCCGGCAATTCTGATATCATCGGTGGCAGTGGAAAACCGCTTGGGCATGCCGGTCAGAAACCGACCCAGCGAGGGGCCTTTATCCATCCCGATAATGGAATCATACGCACCGGTCATACCGGCATCGGAAATGTAGGCCGTCCCCCGAGCGCTGACCTGTTCATCGGCGGTCGGCACATGGGTATGAGTACCAACAATTGCTGACACCTTGCCATCCAGATAATACAAAAGGGCCTGCTTCTCAGAGGTAGCCTCAGCGTGAAAATCTATAATGATGGTGTTAACATCGTCCATCTGCCCGATCTCACGGGTGGCGACTCTGAAGGGACAATCAGTAATCGGCATGTAAGTCCGCCCCTGAAGGTTAATTACACCGAGCTTGTGTCCGTTGACCGTCTCTACAAAGGAGCCATGCCCAGGAGCAGCCCGTGGGTAATTCGCCGGTCTGAGCAGCCGAGGTTCTCCCGCAACGTAATCCAGAATCTGCACACGATCCCAGATGTGATTTCCTGAGGTCTGCAAGTCGACACCGTAAGAGAAGATTTTCTGTGACATCTCCGGCGTAATCCCAAAGCCGCCGGCTGCGTTCTCAATGTTAGCGATGACGTAATCTGCGGCGTATTTCTCACGCAGGGGTTTTATCATGTGAGCGGTGGCCTGACGGCCGGCTCGGCCACAGATATCGGCAATGAAGAGAATCGTAAGTTCTGACATTCAATTATCATTCCAGACAGTCAGTTGATCCGGGACAGGATCACAAGGATAATCCCATCCCACATCCGCCTGCCGAACATTAACAGAGAGTAACAAATCCCCGCCCCGATTTCAACCGCAAAAAGATAGTCATGACCTTTTATTTGGCATACTCGGTAGCCCGCGTTTCCCGAATCACGGTCACCTTGACCTGGCCGGGATACTGCATCTGGCTTTCTATTTTGGCGGCGATATCCGAAGCCAGAACCGAGCTTGCCAGATCATCAATTTTGTCGTGCTCAACAATAACGCGGACCTCTCTCCCCGCCTGAATCGCATAAGCCTTTAAGACTCCTTTGAAGCTGTCCGCGAGTTCCTCAAGCTGCCGCAGGCGCTTGATATAGGCCTCCAGTGGCTCCCTGCGGGCACCGGGGCGAGACCCCGAGATAGCATCTGCTGTCTGCACCAGTATCGGATATGGGCTGAGCATGGGGACATCACCATGATGCGACTCCGCCGCATTGATCACAAACTCCGGTTCTTTACACCTGCGGAGAAAGTCGGCACCGATC
The DNA here is from genome assembly GCA_029932795.1 of Candidatus Zixiibacteriota bacterium. GTDB lineage: Bacteria > Zixibacteria > MSB-5A5 > GN15 > FEB-12 > JAOZPL01. The sequence continues at coordinate 5,869 of JAOZPL010000127.1, forward strand.
TGGGTGTGGGTACCCTCGGTTTCCCGATCTATCGCCTTCCCGATATCATGAAGCAGGCCGCAACGCTTGGCCAAAACGGCGTCCAGCTCCAGCTCGGCAGCCATCAGGCCACAGAGCATGGCAACCTCTTTTGAATGGGCCAGAACATTCTGACCATATGAGGTACGGTAGTGGAGCTTCCCCAGTACTTTGACGATGTCCGTGTGCAGTCCGTGGACAGCGAGCTCGAAACAAGCCTGTTCACCG
>JAOZPL010000128.1 GCA_029932795.1 Candidatus Zixiibacteriota bacterium
TGCATCAGTACTGTTCTTACGGAAAACGAAACCGGTCCCCTTTCCCGTCTCCTCGTCGTAGTCAACAACTGTATCAGCCAAGCCGCCGACCGCCCGCACAATCGGGACGGTGCCATATTTCAAAGAGTACATCTGGTTGAGACCACAGGGTTCATACCGTGACGGCATCAGGAACATATCAGCCCCGGCTTCGATCCAGTGGGCCAGGGTATCGTCGAACGTGAGGTAGGCTTTCAACTTGTCCGGATACTTCTTCTCAAGCTCTTCGAGCGACCGGTGGTACTTATCCTCACCAGTTCCCAGTACTATCATTTGCAGGTTCATTGCAAAAAGCCGCTTGGCCGCCTTGAAGATCAAGCCCCACCCTTTCTGATCAGTCAACCGTGAAATCATCCCGACCAGTGGTACTTTCTCACGAATCGGGAGGCCAGCTCTCCCGAGGAGCTCCACCCGATTCATCCGTTTTCCGGAGAGGTTAGCCACCGTATATCGGTGGGGTATCTTTTTGTCGCGCGAAGGTGACCAGACGGTGTAATCGACACCATTCAGTATACCCCGAAGGGAATCACGCCGCTCACGCAGGACACCTTCGAGGCCGCTCCCGAATTCCGCTGAGGACTGAATCTCCCTTGCATAGCACGGCGACACGGTGGTGACCGCATCCGCCAGCACTATTCCGCCTTTCAGGAAATTGACTTTCTTAAAAAACTCAAATGGCCCACTGACGGCGTAGCTATACTCCTTGGGCAACCCAAGTACATTAAATCGCTCCTTATCAAATACACCCTGGTAGCCCAGATTATGAATTGTGAGCACTGTTTTTGTACCAGCCAGCAACGAATCTTTAGCATAGATTGTTTTTAGATAGGCCGGAATGAGTGACGCCTGCCAGTCGTGCACGTGGATCAGGTCCGGCTTCCACTCAAGTTCCCTGACAAGCTCCAGGACCGCACGATTGAAAAACACGAACCGCTCGTCGTTATCGACGTAGTCGGTTGCACTCGATGAATCACGGTACAGACTCGAACGGTTAAAGAAATGATCATTCTTGATGAAATAATAGTCGATTCGAGTGCTACTGTCACGGTACCTATCAGCGCCCACTTCAAACAGTTTCCCACCAACATCAAGGGTAGTTGTCCAATCGACTGGTGACAGCCTGTGCCCGGAACTTTCGACCCCCCGGTATCGTGGCAGGCAAACCTTCACCTCGTGCCCGAGCCTGGCAAGCGCTTTGGGTAGTGCTCCAAGAACATCACCAAGTCCACCCGTTCGGGCGAACGGTGCCACTTCTGATGATACGGCGAGGATTCTGAGCTTAGCCATCTTCTCCCGAAGCCCTGGGATGTTTTATTTCTCCATAGCGTTCGATTTCAATCCCCCGGAGGAAAGCCGCCGCCTCCTCGGGCAGGGTCGGGTTTATGTAGAAACCAGACCCCCATTCAAAACCAGCCACTCTGGTCAGCTTGGGAATCACCTCAATATGCCAGTGAAAAAGTTCATGGTACTCGGGTGAAGTTGGTCGCGTACACAGGATATAATTGAACGGTGGATTGTTGAGTGCCAGTTTCAAGCGTATCAGTGTATCCCTGAGGCATCTGGCCAGAGTCAGATATTCCCAGTCTGACATCTCCAGGAAACTGGACTGGTGTGTCTTTGGAATGATGCAGGTCTCGAATGGAAAACGAGGGGCAAATGGTTCAAAGCTGATAAAGGCGTCAAAGTCTTTGACGATGCGTTCCTGGTCATTGATCTCCTGATGGACGATATCGCAGAAGATACAGCGCTCTTTGAACTGGTAATACCGTTTGGCTCCGGCCACCTTTTCATCAACACGTTTGGGAATGATGGGCGTGGCTATCAACTGGCTGTGCGAATGCTCCAGCGAAGCCCCCGCTGCCTCACCGTGGTTCTTGAAAACCAGAATGTACTTGAAACGAATATCACGTTCCAGATCCGCCATCCGCTCCCGGTAGACCCAGAGGACATCACGTACTTCCTCGTCGGTCATATCAACCATATCCCGACCATGCTCGGGAGTCTCAATAATCACTTCGTGGGCACCGATACCGTTCATCCTATCGTACATGCCCATTGGTTCCCGATTGAGGTCTCCCTCAACGATTAGAGCCGGGTACTTGTTCGGAATAACGCGAATTCTCCAACCGGGCTGGTTCGGCTCCGACTCCGGCGTCCTGTACGCCAGAATCTCAGAGGGCGTGGCGCTTTCGTTTCCAGGGCAGAAGGGACACATGGCAGCGTCGCTCACCCTGGTCACGGAGCTATACGATGAGGGTCTTCTCCCTCGTTCCGCCGAGATGATTACCCAGCGGCCAATAACAGGGTCTTTTCGCAGCTCAGGCATATGTCGCTCCGTTCAAACGATAAATGATACGTACCCTGGCCACTAGTGTCAACACCTCCGCCACTCCGGTGAACTGTCTGTTACGCATGGGGAATATGTCAACTATCATGGTCAGAAGACCAGTGTTCCGTTGTTACTCGTGCTCGACTCAGCGATGGATTTCAGCACTGCGATTTCTCTCTCAGAAAGCGTCTGATTCCGACGTTCCATGGCTCGCCGAACAGTCTCAATAGCTTTATCAAATTGATAAGCCTCATACTTCCCGGAACTGCCCCAGGAAAACGGTGGTATTTCCCTGTCACTAACCAGGGCACCGCCAAGGATGTTACAACAAACACCTATATTTATACCGGTGGTCAGCAGAGCGCCGATTCCAAACTTGGTATGATCACCAATAAACGATCCAACCTTCAGGGTGCCGGTATCGATAACCTCACCTGCCAGAGTAACCCGAACACAGGAGTAGTTGTTCTTCAGATCGGAATTGGTGGTCATGGCCCCGAAATTTACCCAGGAACCGACATAGCTGTGACCAATGAAACCAGCATGATACTTGTTTACATACGGATGAAATACCGAACCCTCGACCTCACCGCCAACCCGGCAGGTATGACCAATCGACGATCCCGAAACCTTGCCGGCAGCCAGGATTGAGTTAGGACCGATAGAGCATGGGCCATAGACGGCGACATGTGATTCCACGCGTGTGTTCATACCTATGTATACCGGCCCCTTTGAAGCATCAATGACCGAGCCCGGTAGAATCTCAGCACCGTCCCCGAGGTATATGTTTTTACGATTTATCAAATATGCCCCATCATGAACCTCAGCACGCGAAGGAGCCGCCGACTCTTTCAGGTACGCGAAATCCTGCTCGATGCCGGTTTCAAGGTCAACTACTATCTCCCAGCAGTAGTTGTAGAGAGTTGCGGTGGTATCAAAGTCGGCGATGTGCGACTCTGCATCCCGACGGCGGCCAACGAATTCCTGAGGAGTAACCACGGCCCCCAGATTCTGAATCGTATCCGGCTTGAATAACACCGCCACCGTCTGGCCTTTATTCTTGAAAACTGTCGAGATAGTTGTCTCCTTGATGAGTCCGGGAAGATCACCGTAATCACGTATTCGTCCGTTAAGAAAAAGCACCTCGTCTTTTTCCCGTTTGATGATGTTCACGGGATAATCGGGCATCTGTTCCGCAATGAATGACGAAAGAGAATCACGAACGGCCAGGATGATGCCTGCGTTGCTGAAATGCCGGTGTACACGTTCGTACAGTGAAAGAATGCCTGCACGCAAAAGGTAAACCGGGCGGAGAAACGTCAGCGGGTAGAACTGAGCAAACCTGTCATCCTCATAGATGCAAACCTTCATCGGCATGGCAATCCCTCATGATTACAAAATGTATTCCCTCATTTATTGATCGACCTTTCCGGCGTCACCTGAAGCGATCTGACCGTTTGAGCCACAGATGGCAACCACGATATCGACATCACCAGACCCATATCGGCACGGCCGGAACTGATCAGACTATCGCGCGATAACGACGCAGATTACTGCTCGCTCAGAAAACAGCCGTGTGACCGTCGCCATCTACTGAACTAGGCTTGTTCAGGCTGGCGGAATTCCGGTTCCGGTTGCTTTGCCTCAGACGTAATAATCTCTGCAACTTCATCCAGAAGGTCAATAACACGGCTCAGTCGAGCAGCGATGACACTGAGCAACACTACGGCGAGAAACCCGAGTATTAAACCAATAACCTCTGGTGTGCCTAGCAATGAAAACAACTGCTGCATTTGCAACTCTCCATACTATTTTCTATGGCACCTGCCGCGACAGACACGATGGATCACCCGGCAAGCTGCCTTCATATAATCCTCATCAGTGCCAAAGACAACTAAAAACGCCAACCGGCAGAATACCCTATAGCTTTGTCAATCACTCCATATGTTGAGCCATAACCCGAGCCTGGCTCCGATATAGATGCTGCCGGTGGCTTAAGGCATCAAAGGTCAAAGACGAAGCCTTTGCGCGTTTCGATCAGGCGCAAGAGAGGCAGACCCAGGATGTAGCAGGCAATCAACTGGCCCACGCCAACCATCTGAACAGCAAACCAGTAGTTCACACCCATAATCGGGGCCAGATAGAGTGACACGCCAAAGGCGTTGAACAGCACTGGTGGCAGAGGAGCCAGCAGGATGTTAGGATTTTCCCCCGCAAGCCAGAGGCGAACCAGCATCCAAGTTACCAGCCACGCCCCGAGAAGAGCAACGGAACCGATGATATACAAGGAAGCATGAGAGAGTTGCCACCGCATGTAACCAAACAGTACTAACAGAATTAGTGAGATTATTGTAAGTATTGCTCTAAACCAGCTGGCGTTGTGTCTCGAGGTTTTCAGTTTCAGAGCTGTAATTAGCAAAATAGCGCTTATAACAGGCAACAGGAGGTCAGAGTCAATACTCGTACTGACCCTTAATAAGTACACGGAGCCAACCCAGAGGAGGACAAGCGGAACCAGGCTCAACCAGGAAGCGAGCCTGAGCTTCGAGAACTGGCGTATTGCCCTCGTGGCAAGGGCGGCGGCGAGAGTTATCAGGGACCCGAAGATCACATCCTGCCAGCCCAGGCCACCGAATACATTGACCAGCATGCAGCCAACAAACAGACCGGGAATGGCAGCACGAGTACGGTATGGCAGCACTGTGAGCGCCTCAGCTACCCTGACCTGATAGACTCCGAAAGAGATTGGGTAAAAGGTCAGGCCGAGCACAGCATACAAAGCCCCTATAAATCCAGCGAGCGTGATTTCTTTAAGACTCAGGCCAGTCATTTCGGCAAATCAACCGCCGCCGATTTCCCCTGTCAACCTGTTTTTTTGGCACCGCCGTTCTTACGCTGTGCTCGTGTTGCCCTCGATTTACCCTTCCGCTCCTTGGACACTGCCAGATCAGCGATTTCACGAACCGCCACCTCTACGGGTGACTCATTCGGCTCACTTGTCACGATGAGAAATGGCCCACTGCGAGTAACCTTGATAGCAATCGGCAGGAACAGTCTCCAGGTTGGGTCGATACCCTTTAATCGGATCATGACCTTGTGATTGGTCACTATTGCCCGAGTGAAGCGATTCAGAATATCACTCCCGGCAACACTCGCTACTTTGTCATCCAACTTCTCCAGTAGGAATAGATTCTTGTTGTCCTGCCCTGGTTTTCCCCTTGCTCGATCCTGTATCTTTTTCTCAATCAGATTAAACTTGTCCCTGAAGAATATGTAGTTAACGAGTGGATTATTCCGGAGACTATACCGGATCAACTCCAGTTCGTTCGTCCCCAAATCCGCCAGTGGGAAATCCCGGTCCCGGTCTAATCGATATCCTCCGTCGTAGTAAGTGGGAATGTTCATACGTTTGAGCGTTCGGAGATCACGATAGATTGTCCGATCCGATACACCGCACACCTGGCTCATCTCCCTGACAGTCACCACCGGCCGGTCTTTGAGCAGGTTGATCAACTGAATCAGTCTTTCCGGTCTCGCCATACAGTAACAAGTGTAGGTATGACCACTGACATCTGACGTCAGTAAAACTGGCAAATCTGCTTGTCGCCATGAGACATTCTCTGCCACCGTAAAGAGAATAACTATCTCTTCCTTGATGCAGACCCTCTGGGTGATATGAACTATCAGCTATCTTCGGCTGGATATGTACTGGTAAGATACTTGCCAAACTTGAGCAG
>JAOZPL010000129.1 GCA_029932795.1 Candidatus Zixiibacteriota bacterium
ACTATATGCGGGATGACCTGCCCGAATTCGCTTCAGGAGACACCGTCAAGGTACATGTCAGAATCAAGGAGGGGGACAAGGAAAGAACTCAGGTCTTCCAGGGTACTGTGATCAGCCGCCGTGGCAGCGGTACCGGCGCGACTTTCACAGTCCGCAAGACCTCACAGGGTATAGGTGTGGAGCGTGTTTTCCCATTGCATTCGCCGAATGTTGCCAAAGTGGTGCGGATACGCACCGGTTCGGTCAGACGCGGCAAGCTCTATTACCTGAGAGAGTTGAAAGGCAAATCTGCACGCATCAAAGAGCAGCGTACCGAGACAGCTAATGCTCAAAGATCTACCAAGGCGTCAAAGACGGATTCAACAAACTAACCCACGACTCTTTCGTCAGGCAGGATAACACCACGACCGGTGTCGCTCTTTCATTAAGGGGGGTCGCAGCCTGCCGATACTAGGCAAAAGTGCTGCCTTTTCAACACTTAAGGGGGACTGATGAGTTTCGAGAAATTCAAATTGTGCAATGCCTGCAAGACATGGCTGGCCGTCGATGATATCCTCTATAGCCCGGAAATCGAGCCAATCGGCATGACCGTCCTGTCGGAAGATTCAGATACCGTTTTCTTCTATTTCATTCATAACACAGCGACATGCGGGTCCAGCTTCCTTATTGATGCCGAAGAGCTCGCGCCGTTCATCAATGAGTTGGCTCTCTCACCAAACAGCACTGGCGCCGGTCCTGACAGGAGCAGCCCCCTCGATCCGGATGACCCGGACGCCACCAGGGAGGATTCGAGGTACGCACATCACCAGCGTTTCCTGCACCAACTGACGCAATACAGAAAGTTGCAGCCAGCGGGCATGTTTGGGTAATTGCCCCGGCCCATCACATGGACAACTGCTATTAAGGGGGGAGTTAACCCCTGTATGTGGCCAATTGGATAAGATCGATCATGTTGAAACTCAACCTGAGTGGAGCACGGTGAAGGTAGTGTTACCGTACTTTCGGCGCTGGATCGCCGCGAATCCTCCAAGGTCAACAGCATCAGTCTCCGAAGTGTCGTGCTGACAGATAAGAAGCCCCTCGGTTCTCAGAAGTTTTCCCTCTCTCAAAGTCCGCAGCGACTTGCCTACCAAGCCCTGGTATTGTGGCGGGGCAATCATGACAACATCAAATTTTTTCTTCCGGACCATGAGTTCCGGAATGGCGACAAATACATCTCTGTTCAGACACACCAGCCGGTCGCTGACGTTCAGCGTCTCTGCCTGTCGATTGATTGCTTCGGCCAGACGGCTCTCGTGCTCAACCCCGATGGCGCTGGCCACACCGCGGGAAACCGCCTCAAAGAGATAGGAACCGGTGCCGCTGAACAGATCAAGGTAAGCCGCCTGATCCAGATACGGCATGAGAAAATCAAAGATAGCCTTGCGCAGGCGGGTCAGTGGCGGGCGGGTAACACCCAGATCTGGTACCCTGACTCGCTTGCCTTTCAGCTCTCCTGCGATAACGCGAAACTCAAACTGTCTTTCCGTTTTCCTTGCCATGGTTGTTCACAAATGTTACAAGCTCTTTACCGCAAGATAAGCGCTTGGCGTCTCTTATAAAAGCTTTGCCACCGGTCGATAATAGCCTAGAAGAATATTTCTTGAAATGGCCGCGGCCAAGTATTATACAGCCTCAGAGGCCACCATGCAAGAATGGATGGAGTCGTTCGATGACGCTTGAGCTTTCTGATATCGAAGAGGCACTCTACAAAAAAGGCTACAAGGCAATCTGTGGTGTAGACGAATGCGGACGGGGCCCTCTGGCCGGTCCGGTAGTGGCAGCCGCCGTCATACTACCATGTGAAACCAGGATCGAAGACCTCAATGACTCCAAAAAACTGACCCCACTTCGCCGGGAGAGGGTTTTTGAAGAGATTGCCAAGCTGGGGCTTATCTGCTCAGTCGGCGTAATCGATAACGGGTGCATCGACAACATCAACATTCATCGTGCTTCGCTCATCGCTATGCGAAAGGCCGTCATGGACCTCAAGTATAACCCGGATATTGTGCTGGTGGATGGTAAACATCTTATCCCCAACCTTTCGCACCCGCAGTTCTCAGTTATCGGCGGCGACGGCTACTGCCAATCGATAGCGGCAGCGTCGATAATCGCCAAAGTGACCCGCGATCGAATCATGGACCGCTACCAGGCACTCTTTCCTTCTTATTCTTTCACAACGCACAAAGGCTACCCGACCGCAGCCCATCTCAGAGAACTGCGGGAACATGGCCCCTGTGAAATCCACCGCAGATCATTCAAACCTGTCGCGGAACTCATCCATGAGCACACCCTCCTCTGAACATAGCAGTTCCAGCGACGCGAGAAGGCACAGCCAGGGGCGGAAGTTCGAACAACTTGCCGCCCGTTTTTACAAACAAAACGGCTTCGATATACTCGAACGCAACTGGCACGCCGGACACAAAGAATTGGACCTGATAGTGCAGAAAGACGATCTGATTGTCTTCGTGGAGGTCAAATCCACCTACTCCCGCAAATTCGGTCATCCCGCAGAACGGGTGGACAACCGCAAAATCAGGAATCTGACCGATGCCGCTCGGCAATACCTGATCGCCAGGAATATCGAACGCGCTGACCTGAGATTCGACTTAGTCACGTTTGTCGACGGAAAACTGGAACATTACCCGGACGCCTTCCCCGCTGAATAGCAACGCTGCCCGCAAGTATTGATGAATTAAACACCCATTGGTTAAAAAAGCCGGCAGGGATGGAACCCTGCAGATCGGTCATGTGGCAGAGTACTCCGTCCTGATCGGCAACCTCTCCCGGACTGCCGACAATGAAAACGCACTGAAGTATTTTGTGAAACAACCGCTTATGGGCCAGGAGCGGAGTCCGCCGTAAGGTTCGCCGCCTCTTTGCGAAGAGAATCCTCTACCTGATAGAGAGAATCGACATAGTAATTCACGGCTGTAGTGAACGAATGATACTGTTCCGGATGTTTCCTGTAACGCCTTAGATACTCAAACATCTTAGCGGTGGAAAGACCATTAGCCTCGAGTATTGAATCCCGATAAACCAGGTATGCATCTGGATCATTGCGAAACCGGGCCGTGGCAACCCATACCTCGGCTGTCACCAGAGCGTGCTCACGATCCTGATCCCGCCTGCGATCGATCTGCCAACGCTGGTAACCGGTATACGCCAGCCAGAGCGCAAGAATCAGAAATAACGGCGCCAGCCGCTTAAACCACAACCACATGAATTGTCGTCAACTCTCCATTGCTTCGGAGCGTAAGATGCTTAACTTACAATCCTGTTGGACCGTGGTCAAGAACATGATATGGAATTGAACTACCCGATAAAACGACGTCAGAGCCGCGCGGTCAGGATAGGCGATGTCATCATCGGTGGTGGTTTCCCGATTGCCATCCAGTCGATGACCACCACCGACACCCGCGATGTGAAGGCAACAGTTTGCCAGGCCAGACAACTGTTCGACGCTGGATGCGATATAGTGAGATTGTCCGTTCTCAACCAGGAGGCCGCCGGTGGTCTCAGGACTATTCGTGACCAGATTAATCGACCACTGGTGGCCGATATTCACTTCCAGCATAAGCTGGCGCTGGCAGCGATTGACGCCGGCTTTGACAAGATTCGCATCAATCCCGGCAATATCGGTGCTGAATGGAAAGTCCGCGAGGTGGCCAGAGCCGCCAAAGAGGCTGAGGTACCTATTCGTATCGGCGTCAACTCCGGCTCCCTGCCTAAGGATCTTCTGAAGAAATACGGTCATGACAATCCGCAAGCCTTCTGCGAAGCAGCCCTTCGTGAGATTCGGGTGCTCGAGGATATGGATTTCCAGGATATTATCATCTCGGTCAAATCGAGCAGCACTATCACCACTTTCTGGGCCTACCACATGCTGGCCGCAAAGTGCGAGTACCCGCTGCATGTAGGCATCACCGAAGCGGGCATCCTTGAGACCGGGACGATCAAATCTTCAGTCGGTATCGGCGCAATTCTACTGACCGGTCTCGGCGATACCATCCGTGTTTCACTTACCGCTGACCCTATCCACGAGGTAAGGGTAGCCAAGGAGATACTTTCCTCCTGCGCGCTTAAAACCGAGGGCGTGGAGGTTATCTCCTGTCCGACCTGCGGCCGCTGCCAGATTGATCTGATTCCGCTGGCGGAATCGATCTCTGAGAAAACGCAGCATATTAAAACCCCTCTCAAAGTCGCTGTTATGGGCTGCACGGTGAACGGGCCCGGCGAAGCTGCCGCCGCTGATGTGGGTATCGCCGGCGGCGAGGGCAAGGGGATCCTCATCAAGAAGGGGAAGATAGTCAAACATGTCAACGAAGCCGATCTCGAAACCACCCTTCTGGATGAAATCGAGGCCATGACCGACGAGAAAATACCCCGCGCTTGAACGAGAACACCGGGGACTATTTCGGTTTCCGGGGTGTCACCATGATCGATTTCTCCCGCTGAACCGTCACCAGCCCCGGTTTGGCTTTGCGCGGTTTGCGGACATACCGCCGCTCCGTATAAATAATCGGCACGAGTGAATCCCTGCGCGCCTTGCTGTGATAAGCGGCAATGGCGGCCGTTTCTTCAATCTCCCGCCGAGACGGTTGAAATGATTTGTTGGGGAACTTCATCACTATATGCGATCCGGCACACTGTTGTGCATGAAACCAGAGTTCGTATGGTTTGGCAAAATCAAATGTGGTCCGGTCATTGTCGGAACCGTCACGACCGATGTAGATCTTCAAACCGGTCGAAAGTTGATGCTCCCGATAGGGCAATCTCGGCGACACGCCCGGTCTGCCTGCTATGTTCGGCATGAGTGATGCAAGTTCCGCAACATACCGCTCCCGCGCGGACAGAAAATCGCTCTCCAGGTCGCCAGCTACTGTCTTAATCCACTCCAGTTCACCACGGGTTATTTCCAAACGCCGTCTTAGCAACTCCAACCCCTCTCTCCCCTTGCGGTATTTCCTGAAATAGCTCTCGATATTCTCACCTGCGGAAAGTGCCGGGTCCAGTGCAATCTCGATCTCAGCATGCGGGTCTGTGTAAACATCCTCGACCGTGATCCTCTCCATACCCTTTCTCATTCGGCTGCGGTTGATCTGCAAAAGCTCGGCAAGTTTCTTATATCTCTCGTAATCTGCAGCCTGTTCGATATCCTGCTGGATTTTCGCCAGGCGTCTCTCCAGTTTTCTGACCGCCTGCCTGACAGCAGCCGTAATCGTCTTCTGCTCGTCCGCCTCATCGACCATTGTCTGCCGCCGCACGGTCATCGCCTGCACCGCCAGCGAGAGTGTTTTGAATCTCTCCGGTTGGACATCGACCGCACTCAGCTTGAACGGGTAAACCTCTATGGCTCCGCCGATGACATAGAGATAACCGGCGTCGGACGACCTGAACCGCTCAGCAAGCTCTTTGATCACTTCAGCGACCGGAGGGACATCACTGTCATTGACATTCCCGCATTGCATAAACTCAAAACCAATGCGCGTGACGGCCTCTATCGCCAGCGTGCGATTGAAGCCCAGTACCTGTTTTTCAATGAACCCGACGAGAGAAAGCGATCCATCACTGACTTTCGCCATACGCTGTGCCAGCGTTTGGGCGGTCAGCTCAAAGGGATTCAGCTTATCCGACGGCGGCGCGAGTGTTCGTTTGTCCCCCTGGGCAAACTTGCGCTTTCGCAGCGTCGCCTGAATCCGCGACTCATCATCAAGCAGCCAGATATTGCCGTTCGGGCCGATAGCTTCAAAGAGGACCTTCAGTCCTTTCTCCTCCTTTTCTATCATAAACGTAAAGAGGCGGTCGAGACCACATTGCTCAACACTGGTGATCCTGACATTCTCCAGGCCAAAGATCGGCCAGGGTTTCTCGCGCGTCTCGATTTTAACCTTACCGGCTGGAACGAGGAAAAAGCCGAAGCCTGTGGGATGATAAACAAACCCCAACGCAAATGTGGACCTGCCCTTCCTA
>JAOZPL010000130.1 GCA_029932795.1 Candidatus Zixiibacteriota bacterium
AATACACCGATCAGAAGTGTGTGGCCGAATGGCGAGCCTCCGCGTGTCGCTGTTATTGGTTCCGGGCCTGCCGGTCTCAGCGCAGCCCACTACCTCTCGCTTAACGGCTGCAAGGTGACGATCTTTGAGGCCGAGGATCAGCCGGGCGGAATGCTTTGCTGCGCCATCCCCTCTTATCGTCTGCCGCGAGATGTCATCAAGAGAGAGATTGACACCCTTCTTGACGAGAACATCACAGTCAAATACAACACCGCCCTCGGTTCTGATGTAACTCTGGACAGCCTTCTTGAAGACGGTTACAAAGTGGTCTTGCTGGCGGCGGGGGCGCACAAAAGCCGACCGCTCCGCTTGGAAAACGAGAATGTTGCCGGCGTCTATCCATCGATTGAATTTCTCAAAGCCTTCAACCTGAGAGGCGAACTGCCTGCCCGAGGCCGGGTTGGTGTCATCGGTGGCGGTAACTCCGCAGTTGATGCCGCTCGCATAGCCGTGCGCCAAATGGATGTCGACAGCGTCACAATTCTCTACCGCCGGACACGCAACGAGATGCCCGCTTTTGCCGAAGAGATTGAGGCTGCTGACGAGGAAGGCGTAAAGATCCAGACGCTGGTCACTCCCACCAGAATCATCACTGCGAACGGACACTTGTCGGCCCTCGAGTGTGTTCGGAACGAGTTGGGCGATACCGACTCCAGCGGGCGGCGCCGGCCAGTTCCCGTGGAAGGTACTGAGCATATGATCGAGCTTGATACTTTGATTGTAGCCATCGGTGAGGAGCCGTGCATAGATGCCATGTTGCCGGACTCCTCAAGCGGTGTTGAGACGACTAAGCAGAGCACGGTGCGGGTTGATTCGCAGACACTCCTGACTAATCGACCGGGAGTATTCGCTGCCGGCGATCTGGTCACCGGGCCAAACACTGTAATTGACGCCATTGCCGCCGGCAAGAAAGCGGCGGTGATGATTAACCGCTATCTCCGAAACGAGCCGATGGTGCGGCCAGCAGAACCGCGATTGCCGCAAGTCTACATTGAACCTGCCGAACTTGAGTCGGAACAGGAGCAACCACCGGTTCGCGTCAAGACACCTTGCGCACCGGCGGAATGGCGCAAGCGCAACTTCGCTGAGGTGGAAGTGTCGCTCTCCGTCGATGAGGCAACCCGCGAAGCCGGCCGGTGCTTGAGATGCGATCTTGAATTTACACAGCCGGAAGAGGAGAAAACCGAGGCCCCGGTGGTGGAAGGAAAATCGGCATGATTACACTGACCATAAACGGTTTGAACGTCTCCGTCGAAGAAGGCACCACGCTGCTCGAGGCTGCCAAATTCCTGGGGTTCCCTATCCCGACCCTGTGCCACAACGACGGGCTTTCCCCTTACGGCGCCTGCCGCCTTTGTGTGGTGGAGATCGGAGAGGGGCCGAATGCTAAACTGGTCTCCTCATGCACCTATCCTGCCGAGGAGGGTCTCAAGGTGCGAACCGCTTCGACCCGGGTCGTCAAGGCACGCAAGATGATCCTGGAACTTCTGCTGGCCACCTGCCCGCAGTCGAAAACAATCCAGGACCTTGCGTCAGCCCATGACATCCGTCAGCAGCGTTTTCGACAGGAATACGAAGACTGCATCCTCTGCGGGCTGTGTGTGAGAATGTGTGAGGAACAGATGATGGCCAAGGCCATCGGTTTCCGCGGACGCGGTCAGACCCGGAGTATCGGCACCCCGTTTGATATTAAATCCGATGTGTGTCGCCTGTGTGGCGGCTGCATGTACATCTGCCCCGCCTGTGAGCTCAGATGCACATACACCGAACCGGAAAAAGCGATTTGCGGCGGGTGTGCCAATCTCAGCCCGCCCTGCCTTGATAAGGAAAAGTTTGATGATATGATGTGCTATATGGACCCTTGTGTTGCCTGTGAAATCAGCAAGGATTGACAGAAAAAGGAGAACATAAAATGTCGTTGTCCAGAGTGAACGCTTCAGCCGCAACGCTGACAAAAAACAGAACCGAGGGCTCAATCGTTCCGGCCTCCGGAATGTGTGTCACCTGTGTGGATGGCTGTATCGGCATGTGTGAGATCGGCAAGTCCGCCTACCGGGGCCATGAGGTAATCTACCCGCAACCGTTCGGAGTAATAACGACGGCTGCCGAGAAAGCCTATCCTGTAGACTATTCGCATTTCAACATCATGGGCACGGCTGTTGGCGCGCATGGTATCGAGGCCGACAGCGACAAGGCCGTTTTCCCCAATGTGAGCCTGGAGGTCGCTTTCGGTCACGATAAAGGTGTAAAGTTCCATTATCCGTGGGTGATCCCGGGTATCGGATCCACCGACATTGCCAAGAACAATTGGGAAGGACTGGCGATTGGTTCGGCTCTGGCAGGCACCGGTCTCACTATTGGTGAAAACGTGGTCGGCATGGATCCTGAATCCACGATCAAGAAAGGTCGGGTAGTCGATACTGTTGACCTCAAGCGCCGGGTAAATCTGTTCAAGGATCACCAGCGTGACGGTTATGGTGCCATCATTGTGCAGTCAAATATCGAGGACACTCGCTTGGGCGTTCAGGAATACGCCATTGAAAAGCTCGGAGTCGAGTGCGTCGAACTTAAGTGGGGCCAGGGTGCAAAAGATATCGGCGGTGAGGTCAAGATAAAGAACCTCGAAAAGGCTCAGATGCTCTACAAGCGAGGCTATGTAGTCCTTCCGAATCCCACCAATCCTGAAGTGATCAAAGCCTTTGAGCGCGGGGCATTCAAAGAATTCGAGCGTCATTCGCGGGTCGGGATGGTCACCGAAGAGTCCTTTGCCCAGCGTGTAGAGGAGTTGCGCAAAGCTGGAGCCAAGTATGTCTTTCTCAAGACCGGTGCCTATCGCCAGGCCGACCTGGCACGGGCTGTCAAATTTGCCTCCAAGTATAAACTAGACCTTCTCACCGTGG
Organism: Candidatus Zixiibacteriota bacterium; assembly: GCA_029932795.1. GTDB lineage: Bacteria > Zixibacteria > MSB-5A5 > GN15 > FEB-12 > JAOZPL01. The sequence goes on from JAOZPL010000130.1 coordinate 2,940, forward strand.
ACGGTGCCGGCGGCGGCACGGGCATGAGTCCGTGGAGGATGATGAATGAGTGGGGCGTACCACCTGTGGAGCTGCACTCTCTCACGTACGAGTACGCTAAGAAGCTTGCTGATAAGGGTAAACACGTGCCGGCCATTGCATTCGCCGGTGGCTTCACATTCGAGGATCAGATATTCAAGGGCCTGGCTCTGGGTGCACCGTTCGTTAAACTGATCGGCATGGCGCGAAGCCCCATCGCCGCTGCTATGGTAGGCAAGACAATCGGGATGGCTATTGACGCTCATCAGCTTCCCGTCTACGTCGAGCGGTTTGGCAGCTCGAAGGATGAGATTTTTGTGACAGCAAACGATCTGCGCACGGAACTGGGCGATAAAGAGTTCGAAAAGATACCTGCCGGTGCCATCGGCCTGTATACTTACTACGAGCGTTTAGCCCAGGGCCTGCGTCAGCTTATGGCCGGAAGCCGCAAGTTCACCCTGGATCACATGACGAGGGATGATCTGGCAGCCCTGACGCATGAGGCAGCCGACATCAGCGGGATTCCATATGTGATGGATGTTGATAAAGCCAAAGTGGAGGAAATCCTCAGCAGCTCTTAGTCCAGTCCGGAAAAGCCTCGGCTTCGCAGAGTAATCGAAGAGCACACATGGAAGACTATCATACGTAAAGAGGCCTGGATTCTTGCCCACAAGGGGCAGGGTGAAACGTTACGTCCTTCCCGCGATCTTTGAATAGGCCTTGAGGGTCAGAAGAGCCCGTCCGGGATCTCAGTTCTTCATTCGGGACAAGAACATTGCTGGATTCTTCACGAGGACGTCCACCCGTTTGTCGTGTTCCTTCTGGCACCGGTAAGTGAGATTATGACAGTGCCTGCACCCGAAATACTTCTCCCCCGGTGGAAGATGGAGCTTGGCTACTCTCCTCGCGCAAGGGTTACCTTTCACCACCAGCGGACAGACGAACCAGTATCGCACCCCACCGAAGTGGCAGGGGGTAGTAACCAATTGCACTTGGTAGTCCAAATCGGCCTTCTCTTTCGTGAAGCCATTTGTCCGAGTGTAAAAAAACCGGAGATAACCCCCGCCGGCGGAATCCTCGTTCACCGACACCTGAATGCTGATACTGCTGGTAACTCCGCCAACGGCGTTTAGCCATTCAATTCCGCCCGTCCTGAATCTGCAGATGCCACCGGCCGGGTTAAAACCAGCCACCGCGGGTCGGGTTAAAACCGGCGTGCGCTGGGCAAAGCCGGCGTCGTCTTGCGGGTGAAAGTCCCGTTCAGCCAAAGCTTAGCGAGCAGGCTGGGAGCGAGTCTTGCGGGCGACCATGGTAACGTGGCGTCCGAAGCGTAGACAGCGGTTGTATGGGGTATGTGAATGAGCCACGTAATTGATCGTCGCGGAGGCTGAGACTGTGCTGGTAAGCGAAGGCAGTATGAGTGACACCGTTATCGCCAGGCGTCACCACTCCGCCGGGGTCGGTGAGCATATCACGTGCAAAAGGATGACGTTGGAACCCAGGAAGCCCCACTCGGTCCTTCGATTGGTCAACGGAGGGAGCGCGAAGCAAGGGAAGACCGGAGCTTTGCGTTATGCCGAACTGGGTTGGCGGACCGAGGTGTAGTACTGATGATGCCGTCGAAGGAAACGAGACGAGCGGAGGGAAGGCCTCGGCCTGAGAGGAGCCCTGTCGAGAGAGCGCGAGTCCGGACACAGGGCCGGGTAGCTTGGCCTGCTCATCTTGGCCGGGTGAACGAAGCGGCGCGGCAGTCGCGCCAGACTCGGTTTACAGCTTTACTGCATCATGTGAACGTGGCAGCGTTGCGACGTGCCTATGGGCGGCAGCGGAAGAAAGCCAGTTCGGGAGTTGATGGCATCACGGTGGAGGAATACAGCCGGGACCTGGAGGCCAACCTCCGGGATCTTTGCGACCGGGTCCATAGTGGGCGTTACCGTCCCTTGCCTGTCCGCCGGGTGTACATTCCGAAGCCGGATGGTGGCCAACGTCCTATCGGAATACCGGCGCTTGAGGACAAGATTGTCCAGAACGCGGTAGCTGAGGTGCTGAGCGCCATCTATGAAGCCGACTTCCTGGGTTTCTCGTATGGTTTTCGGCCGAAGCGAAGTGCCTATGGCGCCTTAGACGCACTGCAGACGGGGCTCATGACGCAGAAGGTGAACTGGGTGCTCGATGCGGACATTCGTAGCTTTTTCGACTCGGTGGACCACGAGTGGTTGTTGCGAATGGTTTCGCACCGGATTGCTGATCGGAGAATCCTGCGGCTTATCAGCCAATGGCTCCGAGCGGGGATCCTGGAGAGCGGCGAGTGGCAGGAGATGAGGGCCGGGACGCCGTAAGGGGCGGGCATAAGCCCGCTGCTGGCAAACATCTTCTTGCACTATGTCTTTGATCTCTGGGCTCAGCGATGGCGGTGTAGCGGAGCGAAGGGAACGGTAATAATCGTCCGCTATGCCGACGACTTCGTTTTGGGTTTTGAGAGAGAAGCTGATGCTCTGCGAATGTGGTTGGACCTAAAGAACCGGCTGTCCAAGTTTGGCTTGATGCTGCACGAGGACAAGAACCGACTTCTGGAGTTTGGCCGGTTTGCGGTTGAGCGTCGCGCAAGGAGAGGGGCCGGACGGCCCAAAACCTTCGACTTCCTAGGCTTCACGCATTACTGCGGGGAATCTCGCGATGGTCGGTTTGTGGTCAAGCGAAAGACGCAACGTCAGCGTATGATTCGCAAACTGAAGGAGCTTCGAATCGAAGCCCGCAAGAGGATGCACGAACCAGTAGGCCGGCAGCAGGACTGGTTGAGTTCAGTACTGCGAGGGCACTACGCCTACTATGGTCTTACGGGCAACTCATGGGCTTTGAAGTCGTTTGCCTTTGAGGTCGGTAAACTCTGGCAGAGGGTGCTTCGGCGCCGGAGCCAGAAGAACGGCCTCACCTGGCAACGTTTTAATGATCTCCTCAGGTTATTCCCACTGCCGACCCCGCGAATCACTCGCTCC
>JAOZPL010000002.1 GCA_029932795.1 Candidatus Zixiibacteriota bacterium
TTGCCGGGTGCAGATCTCAGGGCAGGTAAGTATTGTTCTGTTTAAAGGTACGGGAGACCTGACCCTTCAGAAGACGGGTGGGGTCTTTGAGATCCGGATCAATGAACTCTCCATCAATTTCTTCAATTTTATTCGAATCGGGGTAGACGGCTATTTCCGCTCCGACGGGCAGTTTCGTGTCCATGGGAAGGTGGACTTCGGTATCCCCATGGGGCCTTTTAAGCTCTACGGCGGAATAGAGATCACGCTGACGAACAACGGCTTCTCCGGAAGAATCTGGGGAGGGGTAGATTTCAGTATCAAACTTGGCTGGTTTAAGATCCACTTCAATATCGCCTCGCTTGATGCGGCCATAGATCTCACACCCATCAAGGGTTATGCGAAGCTGAAGATCAAGGTCTGCGGGATCAGTGTTTCGGGCAGTGTCACCTGGACTTGGGGGCCAAGCCCGACACTGGCGACCCAGGTCGGCGATATTCTCTACCTCAACGTTGGACAGCGAGCATCTTACCGGGGCAAGTATTTCAAGAATATCAGGTCGGAGAGCTATGCCATCCGACAGGACGGGAACAAGATCGCGGTCAGCGCTTTGGGTTACACCCAGAAATTCTCTGGCGTGAACAAGATCGTCGGCGACTTCGGTGACGGGGAAGACTACCTCTATGTAAGCCCCGGTGTGGCTGCAGATGTTGAGGTCAAAGGCGGCGAGGGCAATGACACGCTGATTTACGCCGGCAGCGGCGTAGCCAAGCTCTGGGGCGGGTTCGGCCTTGACCTGATTGCAGGTGGAACAGGCGGCGACTATCTATATGGAGAAGGGGATGCAGATGAGCTGATCGGGGGTGCAGGAAACGACACCATCTACGGTGGCGCAGGGAACGACACCCTCAAGGGTGATAGCGGTAACGACATACTGTGGGGCGAGGCCGGTGACGACACCCTTTACGGCGAGGAGGGCAACGATACCAGCCATGGCGGCCTCGGCCTGGATGAGATCTTCGGCGGGGACGGAAACGACACGATTTACGGTGATGAAGACGCTGACACCATAAAGGCTGGAACGGGAAATGATAAAGTATTCGGCGGGCCGGGCATCGATAAGATCTACGGCGGGACCGGTGATGATGAACTTCACGGCGGAGAGGACGCGGACTGGATCTTCGGCCAGGAGGGGGACGACACCATTTATGGCGACAGCGGCGACGATCTGATCTTTGGCGATTCAGGTACGATTACTGCGACCTATGCTGCTACAACCGATGCCTCTACAGGTGGAAATGATACGATCTCCGGCGGTCAGGGCAATGACTATATCTTCGGCGGGGCCGGAAACGATATTATATCAGGAAACGCGGGCAATGACGTTGTTCTGGGTGACACGGGCCGGGCAGGATACACCGAGGGTGGTGATATCTATACGACCGATTCCTCTGTTGGCGGAAATGACACGATTGAAGGGAATAGCGGAATTGACATCCTGATCGGCGGTGCCCTCGGGGATACGATCACTGTCAGTTCTGACGCGGGAGAAACAGGATATGACATCCTCATTGGTGATCACGGCAGGGTCACCCGCGGAAGCGGCAACAACGTAGAGAAGATTGAAACAACTGATACGGTAGGCGGCGATGACGATCTGAGCGGCGATGATGGGACGGATTATATCATCGGTGGTGCCGGAAATGACGTCCTGAACGGCAACCAAGGTGATGACGTCCTTTTAGGTGACAACGGGATTATTGAACCCGATTACGTTTATGGGCTCGCCAATCCCATTACGATCACCGATGAGACTGTCGGCGGTGATGACGAGATTCACGGGGGGTCCGGGAATGACTTGATCTACGGTCAGGCCGGAGATGATCGTCTCTACGGCGATGCCGGCAATGATACGATCTTAGGTGATCGTGGGAAAATTGCTGTTCTCGCCGGTGTAGTGGTTCGTGTCGAGACCACAAACACATCCAATGGCGGCGGCGATACCATAGAGTGCGGTTCGGGCGATGACATCGCCATCGGTGGGCCGGTAGACGATGACATTTCCGGGAATTCGGGGGCTAACGTGATCCTGGGCGACCATGGCAAGGTGGTTCTCGATGACGGAACCAGTGATGCCCATACTATCTACACCACAAACCCCGGCACGGGCGGGAGTGATACTCTCAAGGGTGGCGACAATGCTGATATTCTCATTGGAGGGTACGGGGCCGACACCATAAACGGCGATGCAGGAGACGATGTCATTCTTGGGGACAGCGGCAAGGTCATCAGGAGCAGCACCAACGTGGTGCAGAGAATCCTGTCAACAGATACAGATGCAGGATGCGCGGATACAATCCATGGCGGGGAGGATAACGACATCCTGATCGGCGGCGCCGGCAATGATACGATCAATGGAAATAGTGGTTCGAATGTCATCCTGGGCGACAGCGGTGTGGTGGTGAGGGAAGATCCCGATGCAGCGGATGACAATGACATCTTCACCACCTCTTCGACCGTCGGCGGTGCGGATACCATAAGCGGCGGGACCGGAGCCGATATTATTCTTGGCGAATTCGGCGACGATGACATCACCGGTGATGCGGGCAATGACATTGTTATAGGCGATAGTGGCTGTATCACCCGAGGCAGCGGCGATGCCGTCGAGCGAATTGAGACCACAAACCCGCAAGATGGAGGGGATGATACCATCTATGGCAAAGACGGCCTGGATATCCTCATCGGCGGTGTCGGGGCCGACGCTATAAACGGCGGCGACAACCCCGATGTTATCCTGGGTGATAATGGTGTCGTAGTCCGGAATGATCCCGACGCTGAGGATGACAACGACATCTACACGACAGATCCTGGCATCGGCGGGAACGATATCCTGAACGGCGGGGAGGCGGAAGATATCCTGATCGGCGGTCCTGGAGAAGATAAGCTCACCGGCGAAGCTGGGCAGGATATCCTTGTTGGAGACCATGCCTGCATCAAACGGGACAACAGCGATGTGGTTGAGCGAATCGCCACCGATTTCAACTATACGGGAGACGGTGGAGACGATACGATTCATGGAAACGAGGATGCGGATATCATCATCGGTGGTGTCGGATCGGATAACATTTACGGTCACGAAGGAGATGACGTCATCCTGGGTGACAACGGTGTTGTAGTAAGCGGCGACGGGAGCGCGGAAGCCAACGACATCTACACAACGAACCCCACTACAGGCGGGAGCGATAATATCAACAGCGGCGCCGGTGATGATATTGTCCTGGCAGGCTATGAGGCCGATGGCATCATTGGCTGGAGCGGTGATGACATCATCATCGGGGATAATGGGAAAGTCAGCAGGAGCAGCAGTGATGCGGCAGAACGGATTGAAACCACTAATCCGGGTGACGGCGGCGCGGATGCCATTTATGGAAACAGCGGAAACGATATCCTTGTCGGCGGTGTTGGTGGAGACACGATCAAGGGGGGCGGTGACGATGACGTAATCCTTGGCGACAACGGCGTCGTGGTGAGAGGCGACGGCAGCGCAGAGGCCAATGACATATACAGCACGGATACCGATACAGGAGGTCCTGATGTTATAGACGCTGGTGACGGCAACGATATTGTCATAGGCGGCTTTGATGAGAGCGTGGTGAGCGAAGCAGTCGATGACACGATCACGGCGGGAGCAGGGGACGACATCGTTATCGGTGACAACGGCTACATTAAGCGGGACGGCAACGATGTAGTAGAGCGGGTTGAAACCGTAGATCCATCCAGGGGCTGGAAGGATAAGATTTACGGCAACGCCGGCAAAGACATCCTCATTGGTGGCGCTGCAGCGGACGAGATTGAAGGAAACGGGCAGGCCGATGTAATCCTTGGCGACAACGGCGTCGTGGTGAGAGGCGACGGCAGCGCAGAGGCCAATGACATATACAGCACGGATACCGATACAGGAGGTCCTGATGTTATAGACGCTGGTGACGGCAACGATATTGTCATAGGCGGCTTTGATGAGAGCGTGGTGAGCGAAGCAGTCGATGACACGATCACGGCGGGAGCAGGGGACGACATCGTTATCGGTGACAACGGCTACATTAAGCGGGACGGCAACGATGTAGTAGAGCGGGTTGAAACCGTAGATCCATCCAGGGGCTGGAAGGATAAGATTTACGGCAACGCCGGCAAAGACATCCTCATTGGTGGCGCTGCAGCGGACGAGATTGAAGGAAACGGGCAGGCCGATGTAATCCTTGGCGATAACGGCGTCGTGGTAAGAGGCGACGGGAGTGATCAGGCAAACGATATTTACACAACCGATATCGGAATTGGCGGCAACGACACTATCACCGGCCAGGCAAGTGATGACATTCTGATCGGCGGCCCAGGAAATGATCTGCTGACCGGCGGCTTAGGTGAGGATATCATTGTGAGCGATCACGCATATATCAAGCGTGATGCCTGCGACGTGGTAGAAAGGATCGCTACCCGTCAATATATGGCTGCCATTGACGAAGGAGACCCAGCGGACTTTAATTATCCTGCCGATGGTGGCGATGATACCATTTACGGCAATGAGGGAGACGACTTCCTGTTTGGCGGGCCGGATGCCGGGAATGCGGATTCCAGGGATATCATTTATGGCAATGAAGGCGCCGATGTGATCGTGGGCGACAGCGGTGTGGCTGTACGGACAGATGCGGATGCTGATGATGACAATGACGTATTCACCACGGATTCCGATATTGGCGGCAAGGATAGCATTGACAGCGGCACGGGCGATGACTTTGTGCTCGGAGGATTTGCCGGCGATACAATCACAGCGGGTACAGGCGATGATATCGTGATCGGTGACAATGGCCGCATCACCCGCGACGACAACGATCTCGCATTGCGCATCATGTCGATTGATCCTGAAGACGGCGGAAACGATACTATCAGCGGCAATGTTGGCCTGGATATCCTGATCGGCGGGTTTGGTGACGACGCGATTTACGGAAATGATGTTGCTGATACGGTTACCGATTATGCCGATACCATCCTCGGCGACAACGGGATGGTGGTCCGAAATGACGGCACTGCCTGGGCCAATGACATCTTCACCACTGCACCCGGTGTGGGCGGCAATGACACCATTTACGGTCAGGCCGACGACGATATCCTGATCGGAGGGCCCGGTGATGATTATATCACAGGCGCATTGGGCCTCGATATCATCATAGGCGATCACGGCTATGTGAGGCGAAACGACACCGACGTGGTGGAGAGCATCAGCACCCGCCAGTATATCTCTGAGATTGATGGCGGGGTTGAAGCCGACTTCAACTATCCCGAGTTTGGCGGCGCTGATACAATCGAAGGCAATGCTGGGGCCGATACCCTCATCGGCGGCACCGGCGATGACGAGATCAGAGGGGGTGAAGGGAACGATATAATCCTTGGCGACAATGGCGTGGTCAATCGCCTGCTTGAGGAATCGACCAGGGCCTTGCCGCAATACTCGGGCCGGGATTTTCACATTTACTCCACCCATCCATTATGTGGCGGCGCGGATATTATCAGGGGTAATGAAGGAGATGATATTATCTTAGGTGGTTCGGGCGGCTCCGATCTGTCAGGTGAATCTTACGAAAACCAGGGCGATGATATCAAGGGCAACGACGGCGTCGATTACATGTTCGGAGACAACGGTTATGTGACCCGCAACTTTGAGGGAACGGTCACCAAGCTCGAAACCCGCTCCTACATTGAAGCCATTGACGGCTCCGATCCCACCGACTTCAACTACCCGGCCCTTGGCGGAAATGACGAGATTGACTATCTGACCGGAAACGAAAAAGCCGACATAATCTTCGGCGGTTTCGGCGATGACCTCATTGACGGCGGTGTCTTTGATACTGGCGCGGATATCCTTTTAGGTGATAACGGAGAGTCCATCCGGATCAGCGGCAGCTTCCAGTTGGCGGGAACAAAATCCACCGATCTGAATGATGGCGGAGAAGATCGCATCACTGGCGGCCCGGGAACGGATCTTATCTTTGGCGGTGCCTCCGATGACCTGTTAATTGGTAACGATGATGCAGACTATATTAATGGCGATACCGGAAGCGACATCATATGGGGCGGTTACGAATTATTAGATTCGACGAATTTCCGTCTTGCCGAGGGCGAAGACCGGTCGGTCAAGTTTGAACTTCCGCCCGGCACGGCAGATGCCGAGGCGTTCCACGCTACCGGTTACACCCCGCCGCTTGTTACGGCCAAGGCCTTGTTAGGACTTTCGCTGGAGGGGACGCTTGACGGCGAAGACACGCTCCGCGGCGGCGCAGGTATTGACTACGTCTTCGGCGGCGGAAGCGATGATGACATCGACGGCGGGCCGGACAGCGATTACGTGGACGGCGGTGCAGGTAATGACAATGTAACAGGCGGGGGCGGTGACGACGTGGTCCGTGGCGGGGCGAATGATGACGTAGTCCGAGGGGATTTCGGCTTCGGCAGCAGCCCCGAGGTGGCCTTTACCAATGCGGGCTATGTTGCCGGCATTGACCAGCTCTATGGCGATGCGGGCAGCGACACTCTTTACAGCGATGGTGACACGGCCCCCGACAGCACTGCCAGCCAGGCTGGACAGAGATTGTGGGGAGGCGAGGGCATTGACTACCTTTACGCATACTCGCCCACTCCATCCAATGAGACTGATAAGCTCGACTTGCAGGAAGGACTGGCCGGTGATGAGTTCCACGGCGGCCCCGGCGGCGACTGGCTGTATGGAAATATCCGCCAGGATACATTCTTCGGTGATAACGGAAACGACTTCTTAGGCGGCGACTGGCTGTACGGTAAGCGCTACGCCCTGAACAACCGGCCGTCTGAAATCGGCGGCGACGACCTGATGTACGGCGGAAGCGGCGAAGACCAGCTCTTAGGCGGCGGCGGAAACGATACCCTCTGGGGTGGCGGAGATAGTGACTGGCTTGAGGGTCAGAACGGCAACGATAACCTTTATGGCGGCGGCTGGGTCGATATCATGGTCTTTGATATCGGCGTGGGCATTGATCCTGACACCCTTGAATTGAAAGAATATTACGATGTGTTCGGTGACAACCTTGACGGCCACTATGGAAACCTCACCCCCGGCGATGTTCTCGATGATAACGCCACCGACATCCTGCTCATGGAAGGAACAAGTGAGGATGACCAGATCCGGTTGTCCGAGGAAGTGGCTCTTATCGGTCATGATCTTTCTTCCGGTCTTCCCAGCGGTACGGCAAAATTCTCGCTCAACTTAAATGGTGATGGACCGGTTTCCCTTGCTGTCAGCCTGAGCAGTGGCACAATCAGAGGTATCGCTGATGCTATTCAGACGGCCATTAACGGTCAATCCTCGCTAATCCGTGAAAGCGAAGAGGTCGGCAGCCCCAACAGGGCTAAGGTCAAGGCCGTTGTGCGGGGTAACTCTATTGCCCTGATCACCAATGGGTATGGCCGGACCGCCACGCTTGAATTCAGGTATCTGGCAGATCCGGCATCAGATGCTGATGCGAAGGCCGCTCAGGATTTGTTTGGTTTTGATTATTCAACAGATAATGGCGAACAGGGCGTTGAGCAACTGCGGGTGGATCTGAAAGTCGGGGATACCGAAGATGACCCGATGATCATCCTGGGGACCTGGCGCGATGCAGATGGCAAACCTACGGTTGAGCAGTTCAGGATCTCCGGGCTTGCAGGTAACGACGACATAGGCTTTGTGGAAGGCGCAAGCGCAGTAGATGTCTCTGATCTCACGGACCGCAGCAAAGACTGGGTGGCTGTGATTGACGGCGGCCCCGGCAACGACATCCTGCGCGGCACCGGCGCCCGTGACAGGCTGGACGGGGGGAGCGGCAGTGATAAAGTATACGGCTTTGGCGGCGATGACCTGCTGTGGGGCGACGGCGGACCGGGCCAGGGACTGCCTGACGACTTTGACCGTATTTACGCCGGCCAGGGCAATGATGATGTCATAGGCGGCCAGGGAAGAAATTACCTTTATGCCTGGTCCATCGATCCGAATACTGGTGGCATAAGCGATGGCACTGTCACGGATCTTCATTTTGAGGACGGGCAGTCTCAAGAGATTGTTGATTTTACAACCGGCAACCAGGTTATTACACTCACCGGTTCAAAGAATGCCCCCACGGACGGGGTTCTCACACGTGATGCCCATTTTACCCTGATACTGGCTGACGGAGAGCCCGTGGAAGTCACTGTCAGGGCGGATGCCACCAATGGTGAGGACGGGAATCCTGCCAACAGTACAATCAGTGACCTTGTTAATGACATAAACGATGCGCTGGTTGAGGCGGGAATCCGGAGCCAGGTCGTGGCCGGCCGGAACACCCTTCCTGATTCAACGGCAGGCAACAAGATCACCCTGTCCACCACCGGCGACGGGGCGTTATTGAGCATTGCGATTGGTGCGAATAACACGGCGCGGGACGAGCTTAAATTCGAAACGGGTGATTCTGCTGGCCGCGCCAACATCATCGCAACAGCAGCCCCTGCCACGTACGAGCTTTCCGCCGATGCCACTTTCACCCTTGGAAGCTTCGTCAAGGTTGACCCCAATACCGGAAATACCACCACGGTGAATGTATCGGTGACGGTTACGGCTACTGCCACGGATGGTAATTCGACCATTGAAGATCTCATTGACGATATTAATAACGCCCTGAGTGATGCCTTTAAGACCGCAGGTGTCCCGCTCCAGGTGGTGTGTGGGCAGGAGGATGGAAAGCTTACATTAGCATCAACCAAGACCTCCCTGACGCTGCTGACACAGTTCGGTGTGTATGTGGACCCGGATACGGGTGAGTTCCACGAGAGCGACGGCGGCGGCAAGTACAACATCGAGGATACCGGCCTGAACCGCATCCTTGGCAGCCCGCATGATGATTCGCTCTACGGCGGTGTTGGTCTTGACTTCATGTATGGCAACGGCGGCAACGATACGCTCTACCGCGCCGACGGCACGACATTTGATTCCCTTGACGGGGGCCTTGGCGGCAACGACTGGAAGGAATACGCCAAAGAGTCTGACAAGGTCTGGTATTACGCCGCATCCAACGCCGATGACGTGATTTCAGTCGACTATGTGACCGAACCGGGTCTCCTGCAAAACAAGCACCTCATTACCAGGCTCACCAATAACAACGGCAATTACACGTTCGCCGCCCAGGTCAAGCTCGATCTTAATGCGACCGGTGACGATGGCGAACCTATCTGGAACGCCTCTGACAGCCAGATCAAGCTGGATTCCCTCCGCAAGGCAGGCAAGGAAGGGGAGGGTGAAATCCGAATCGAGTACAATGAGCAGAAGCTCATCGGCGGTCTGCTGCCACCCGAGGGGGATTTCTTAGCCATTATCGTCGATGCCCTCGATGGCGATGATCAGGTTACGGTAGGTCCTACGGTGCAAAAGACCGTCTGGGTCGATGGCGGCCGGGGTGATGACAGGATAGAGTTCCTTTCCGGCAATGCCATTCTTTCCGACAAGACGGAAACTCCGGGAAGAAACGATGTGGCTGATGCAGCTTACGCATTTGGCCAGCCCTTGCTTACTGCAGATAGTCCAACGGCCGGCGCCAATAACAGCCTCAGTTTCGTAGCCAAGAACCCGGGAGCTGATGCAAATGGCGTAACGATCAAGATCATAGACGATCCTGTTTTCAACTCGGACATGGATGCGGCGCGGGCTCTTTATGATAGAGGAAGCCGCACTCTCACCATTAAGATCAATGACGGCTACACCACCGCGCAAACTGTCATCGACGCCATCAAGAATGATCCAAATGCCGCAGGGTTCGTCGCCGACTACGAGGTGTCCTTAGATACCAGTACCGATCCTGAAAACGACGGAACAGGAATTGTCAGGACGCTGGACGGGACTACCATCGAGGGTGGTGATGACGAAGCGTTTGCCTGTGCACGGGTTACTTCCTCCACCTACATCCTGCCGCTCCAGGATGGGGGAATACCTACCTTTACGCTGTTCTTGAATGGTCAGGCCGAGGGCCATGTGATTTCTCTTGCTGGAACAGCCGATAATACCAGCATTGACGACCTGGTGGCCGATCTTAACAGAGCCCTGAACACTGCCGGTATCGGCCAGAAGGTGGCGGCCTGTAGCATAGATGGCAGGATTGCGTTCGGCCAGGCAAGCACCGGCAGCTACCTCTCCCTGGAAATCGGGGGTTATGAGGGTAACTCACAGACTGTTTCCAATCTGGGTTTTGTAGCAGGCGATTCGGTTGGTCAGGCAGTGCTGATTGCCACGGGTGATGCCCCCGCTGATGGAAGACTCTCAGGAGACGCCCGTTTTACTCTCAGCGTGAATGGCGCAGATCCTGTCTCTGTGGTTGTCAAGGCAGATGCCACAAACGGCAATGACGGCACCCCGGCAAATGAGAATATAGATGACCTGGTGGCAGACCTTAACACCGCCATAATTTCCGCCGATCTAAACAGCCTTGTCCGTGCTGGAAGGATAGGCAACAAACTCAAGTTTTCCACCATTCAGGGCGGGCCGAAGGCGTCATTGGTCCTCGATTTTGACACGGCTGAAAGTACTACCCCTGAGCAACTGAAATTTGCCGGCAATCAGAGTGCGGTCGTCGTTCTTTTTGTTGCCCAGAACACCTCTTACCAGGGTCTGACCATTGACAACCCGCAGGACGTGGACTGGTACACGTTCCAGTTGCCGGAGAATACCGAAACCGCTGACGGCAAATGGCCGAATGCAAAGATTTCGCTTATCAGCGCTTCTGAAATTGACGGGCTCGGGCTTGCCATTTATGAAGCGGATGGAACCCGGATGAGTATCAATGCCGATTACGTGGCGGCAGTCCTCAACCCCGATGAGCTTGATCTTGGCGATGAGACGAATGACACCATTGGCGATGCCTACTGTATCGAAACGGTTGATGCCCTCAGCCGGATCTATGGTCTCTCAATCCACAACGATGATGACATAGACTGGTTTGTTTTCAGCCTTGATCAGGATGCCGGAGAAAACGATAAGTTCAGCCTGCTCAAATTAGAAGGCAACAAGAATTTCAGATTTGAGCTTTATGACAGCGACGGCCTGCTCATGAACTCCGGCGAGACCGGAGAAGAGGATTACGTAAAGCTGACCCTGACCAGTCCGGCCATGCTGGTGGGTTCAGGGGATGCCCCGCTTGATGGCCGGTTGAGCGCCGATGCCGTATTTGATCTTGAAGTGAACGGGGCAGCCGCCGTTACTGACACCGTGACCGCGGCCAACACATCCGATAACGTGGACATTGACGACCTCGTGGCTGATATTAACGATGCCCTGAAGAGCGGAGATCAAAGTGGCACACCGGTTGATCTAAGTGATGATGTGCTCGCGACCCGGGTGGACAACAAAATTGTTTTGATGACAACGAGGAGCGGTTCAGATGCTACCTTGAAGTTGAATGCTGATGCCGGAAACCCTGCCGTGACCGAACTGCGCTTCCTGAATGGTCAAACAGATACAGGCGGCCTGCTCGAAAAAGGCGATTACTACCTCAAGGTCTCCACATTCGGCCCTGCCAGGCTGGTTGCCTCGGACAATGCCCCGTCAAATGGGAAGTTGTCGAATGATGCAGTGTTTGATCTTGAGGTTAACAACGGAGTCCCGGTACCGGTCACGGTTACCGCATCCAGCACCTCCGACAATACCGACATCGGTGACCTCATAGATGACATCAATACGGCTCTTGGAAATGCTGGTCTTGGAAGCGATGTTATCGCATCGCGCAGTGAAAATAAGATTGTCCTGAGTACCACAAAGACCGGGGCGGATGCGAAGCTCGTCCTCACAAACCCCAATGATACCGCTGTTAATACGCTGCACTTTGCCGACGGTCAAACGGACACCGGAGACGAAGGCAAGACGGGCACTTATGAGTTGTTCCCCGCAATAGCCGAGGATGGCGATGCCATCCTGGATCTTTCCGGCAAAACGAAAGGGGAGATCAGCCTTGCTTCCCTTGAGCCGGAAACCAACTACCTGCTTAGGGTTACCACGCCAAATCTGGTGCCAACAATTTACGAGTTAAATTTCAACCTGGTGAGCGGTCAGGAGCCTGTCACTGTCGATCTCGCTACGCGGGCCGACACGGTGCGCAAGGACGTGATCCTGGGCGGTCCGGGCAATGACGTCCTCCAGGGCGGTATGGGAGAGGACTGGATCTTTGGTGGCACGGGCAACGATGTGCTCTCAGGCGGATTTGACCGCCAGGCCCCCGATCTCCTCTTCGGCCAGGCTGGTGACGATACGTTCCAGTTGATGCCAGATGAACTTCCCCTGATCAAGGGAACCGACCAGACCTTTGTGCCCACCTTTGTGGATACCTTCTTTGGCGGAGACGGTGACGACAGGGTTCTGTTCCTTGGCGGGGATATTGACAATAACGGGCGTGTTGTGCCCGACTTCGTGGCGATCCGCTACAACCGCTTCCTCCAGCGCTATGAGTTTACCAGCCTTGTCTGGGATAAGGCCAACCAGGCGTTCCTGACCGAGACCCTGCCGGGAGCCGTTTTGACCGCCCAGGCAGCGGCGCCTGAAAATGGCTCGCTTTATGATATTGTTGAAACCTTCACCGAGCTGAATGCTACAACCGGTGGCTCGGATACAAAGGCTGCATCCTGGACCCAGCCCGCAAGTAGCGCTGATGGCTGGAACAACAACCTGGTATTTACCGCATCCCAGGAAGGAGCGGAATTTAACGACGTTACCATTAAAGTCATCGACGGGGCCGCTCCGGGTGCTGAGTCTGCAAGCTATGATGCAGGTACCAAGACACTGACGGTCAAGATCAGCGCAGGCGTGACCACGGCAAACACGGTTATTGACCTGGTCAACGATGAAGGCACCTTTACAGCCTCCCTGAATCCCGACGATGAAAGTGATGCCATCTTCAAACTGGAGATCCAGGCCGCATCTACCAAAACATACAAGGTCACAGTCACGCCCGATGCCACGGCTGATAACACTTCCCTTGGTGATCTGGCTGCGGATATAAATGATGCATTGAAGAACGCCATCGATGACTCCACGGGTGGAACTGTGGACATCAGCGACAAGATCTCTGCAGGTGTAAGTGACGGACGGCTCACTTTTACCACATCCTATATTGGCCGGGATGCCGCCCTTAAATACCTGGTAAATACGGATAATGCTTCCGTTCCTGAAACTTACTCTCCTGCCGCAGCCATGTTGGGTTTTGCTGATGATCAAACTGCCGATAGCACCAAAGAGGGCTACCAGCAGACATATATCTTTTACCAGGCAAAGCAGGTTGAACGGACCGTTATTGACACCAGGGCCGGCGATGACGTAGTCCATGGCGATCCCGAGTACAAGTTCCCGAACGTTGACAGTGAATGGGGCATCAAAGAAGGGTCTCTGGAGCAGAACGGTTTGATTTCGGCCTTAGAGATCTATGGCGGCGACGGCAATGACAAGCTTTTTGGCGGTGCCTATGACGACCGGATCTTCGGCGGCCCCGGCATTGACTTTATCGCGGGCGGCCCGGGTGGCGACTATATCGACGGAGGTCCCGGGGCTGACCTGCTGGCCGGTGGCACCACCGATACCCCGGATGACTATGAATTGGTTACCAGGGCAGGTTCAACCGGAACCAACAGCGATGTCAACTACGCCTCACTACTGCCTGTAATTGAATCGGGTGACGAGATTGACGGCCTGACATTCCATGAAGGCGACCAGGGCGACTGGTACATCATCCGCACACCGGATGCCTTGAGAGAATATGGGGAATCACACCAGGCATTCCTCTCCCTTGACATGATCAGCGTGGTCTTTGACAGGCCCGACATGCAGGCACTTTTTGACGATTCCAACTACAGCGGTAAGAACCTCTTCCTGTTTGCCGCCGAGGACACAGACCCGACAGAGACCCTGAGTGTCCTGCCGGTTGAGCAGTTCTCAGGCGTGCCCGAATACTACCTGCTCCATGTTCACAACGTGCGGTCCTTCTATCTGACTGCCAATTCGGCCCCCGCTTCGCCTCTGGGCCGGCTCACCACCGGCGATGCCACATTTGCCCTCACTGTGGGCGATGATGATCCGGTTTCGATCACCATTGCCCAGGCTGGCACCGCCGATAATACCTGCGTAGACGATCTTGTCGCCGACATCAACACGGCTCTTGATGCTTCGGCGCTTGCAGGCAAGGTTTTCGCAAAGAAGACCTTTGTGGCCACTGGCGAACGGATCGCATTTTCCACGACCTATTCCGCCACGCTCACCATTGACCTGATCACCCCTGCCGCAGTCGAGCTCGGTTTTGACAATGGCCAGACCAACGCCGGCGTGGCCCCGGCGATGGGTCGGTACAAGCTGGTATTTTCCGATGATCCTGATGCAGGGCTGGGCAGGGCCATTGATGTACCGGGCAGCAATGCCGACACGCAGATAACCTCTCAGGACCTTGCATATCGCCCCTGTGTCATTCCTCTGGGCGATATCAACGGCGATGGGTATGCCGATTTCATTGCAGCCGTTAACGATAACCTGTCAGACGATGGACCAAGCTATGCCCGCATCTATTTCGGGAGAGAATCAGCAGACGACTTCGACCTTGATGACACAGCCGTTACCCTGAAGCTTACGGCGCCGGTCTTATATCCATCTACTGGCTCCACCTCCCAGTCCTTCTTTGCCGATCCCGGAGACTACAATGGTGATGGCATTGATGATATCGCTATCGCTGTTACCCTGAACAACGGCGGAACATTTGAGGGTCTGGAACAGGCTGTATATATTCTCTTTGGGCAAACTGACTGGAGTGAGGAGGTCGATGTCTTTGGCCAGGCGGATGTGGCCATCGTGAGTCCTGAGACTGGAACCTTGTCGGTAGCGAATGCTGGTGATCTCGACAATGATGGCTATGATGACCTGCTCATAGGACAGAATGACTCTGTATATCTGTTCTATGGAGAACCCACCTGGTCTTCAGGTACGGAAAAATTTAATGCCAGTTTTACCACTGATGATGATAATTTCACGGTTACAGGAGATCTGTGGCATCGCACCGATAAGCGAGGTTCGGATACCGGGCACAGCAGCGATCACAGCTTCTATTTTGGTCGGGATACCGAAGGCGACTATGACGCCGGTCATGTACAGGGGTCGATCACATCGCCGGATATCGACCTGACCGGCGTTTCCGCCGCCTCTTTTTCTTTTAATTATTTCCTTGAGACGGAAGGGCTGCCGGATCAGTACGACAAGGCCTTTGTCCTCATTTCGAGTGACAATTTTAATACTGCTACTTCCAACACCATTGTCATTGCCTCCAATGCAACCACCATCACGGCCCCGGAGGCCGCGTGGGGTGTTGCCTCTAACGCTGTCCATCTTACTGATCCGACTACCGGCTGGCAGTCTGCGAGCGTCAATATCCCTGCCAGTTTCCTGGATAAAACAATAAAGGTCCGCTTCTATTTCGACAGTATTGATGATGCGGAGAACAACTACGAAGGCTGGTATGTTGACGATGTGAAGGTCGTCGAGCGGCCTAACGTTGACAACAGGGATGCAGAGTTTACAGTCACCGGTTTCAGCTCGGTATCGGGTGTCGGTGACTTCAATGGCGACGGGTATGAGGATTTCGCCATCCTTGATCCTGACAATGGTGGAAGTAAGGGTGAGGTCTATATCTTCGATGGCAGCGGCACCAAATTTTCGGGTAGCAAAGGCAAAACCGATGCCAACCTTACTTTTCAGGCGGCCGGTAAATTAGCCAGCTACACCTTACGTTCTGTTGGTAACATCAACAGAACCGTCACTGATACGTACGACGACTTTGTCATCACCAGCTCATCAGGCTCTTATCTGATCACAGGCCGAACGGGGGTATCGGGCACCCTCTCTCTCAGTTCTGAACCATACGACAATTCCCGGCGCTTGCTCTTCGGTGCAGGTGACATCAATGGCGATGGCATGGATGACCTGGGTGCGGTGGCGCTTGAAGAAAGTCCGAAGCTTGGTGAAGACGGATCCGTGGTAGTCCATTCGGTAGGCCAGCTCTTCTTAGGAAGAGAGACCTGGGGCGTTGCCAGTTTTGCAAAACCGGACATGGTCTTTGAACAGAACGAATCTACATATCAGGAATCAGCAGGCGCGGAGATTCCGCCGCGGTTCTTCGATTCTTCAGGCGATGTCAATGGCGACGGCAAGGTTGACGTGGCCCTGGCCGAGAACCTCGGCAGGCAGGTTCACATCTACCGTGGAGATGCGCTGGCAGATTATGTGCCAACCGGCGGAGGAACCGGCGGAGAGTCCCTGCCGGTCAAGAAGTATGTCTTTGAGCTGGCCACACCAACTGTCACTGAAGAAGAATCGGGCAGTTACACCGGCGTCGACCTCTCCGATACAGTGGCAGGCACACTGAATATGAATGATGCCTTTGCCTTAGAGGGGGGCAGCACTGACGAAGGGCTCGCCTATGCCCAGAACATCGGCGATTTTGACGGTGACGGCACAGACGATCTTTTGGTTAGCGGAGACACTCAGAGTTACATCTTCTTGGGTCCCGTGGATATCTCCGGCCTGAGTGACGTGAAAAATCGGGCTGAGTACATCATTGATGTTACCAGCCTTGGCGTCCCTGCCTTAAAGATGGGCGATGTAAATGCAGACGGCAAGAGCGACCTGGCCTTTATCCGGCATGATCAGCCCTCCGCAAAATCGATTATTACGGTCATCTTCGGAGGGCGTGTCCTGCCGAGAAAGTTAACCTTCGCTTCCCTCGATCCGATATACACCAGGACGATCAGCCTTGATGATGCAAAATTCAATCCGGCTAACACCTCTGTTTACATCCTCAACTGGACTGGTGGTGTTAATGCTATTACCCAGCAGCCCTACCATGATGTGGCAGTCCTTTCATCCATGCCGGGCGATACCAACAGCTACGGCTATATCTTCTCGGGAAAAGACCTGGATGAAGCCGGGACCGGCGCCGTTCTTGATGACGGCAGCGCAGCCGTTGAACTCCAGTTGTTCACTACAACGCTAAGCTCTAACGACATTCCGACACGCATCCCGAAACTGGAGGACACGATCCATTCGTCGGATGTACCCGTCACATTCCCGGGAGATCATACCTTTACAGGGACAGGTGGCGATATCGCGGACGGCCAGGCTGAAACAGATTCAGACCTCTCCGATGTTTCCTATGCCAAGGGAATTGGTCTATCCGGTGAGTATTACAATGGAAGAAATTTTGATGGGGGCCTCGTATTTATCCGTACCGACTCAACTGTCAATTTTAACTGGGGTACAGGTTCGCCTGGCTCGGGTGTTGGTTCAGACAACTTTTCCATTCGCTGGTCAGGATATCTCCAGCCCAGGGTAACAGGCACATACAAGTTCAGCACCGTGTCTGATGACGGGGTGAGACTTTATCTGGATACAAATGGAGACGGAGATTTCGAAACACTTATCAACAAGTGGTATGACCAGGGTGCGACCCGGCATTACAGTGGCAATGTTACTTTGAATGCGGGCCAGCAATATGCCATTAAAATGGAGTACTATGAACATGGTGGAGCAGCGGTGGCCCGCCTGTACTGGCGACTTCCGGGTAAATCCTATGATCAGATCATTCCGCAAGAATCCCTTTTCAGTGGCCTGAGAGGAGATTATTATAACAATAAAGACTTCACGAATCTTGAGATTAGTCGCACCGATTCAACCATAGATTTCAACTGGGGCTATGGCTCTCCTGACTCTCGCGTCGGCTCCAATACCTTTTCGGTCCGCTGGACAGGATATATCGAGCCTTCTACTACTGGTAATTATCAGTTCAGGACATATTCCGATGACGGGGTCAGGGTCTTTCTCGACCTAAATCGCGATGGCGATTTTGAAGATAGCGGTGAAACACTAATTAACAATTGGACTCTTCATGGCGGAACCTGGGACACGAGCAGCTCAGTTAACCTTTCAGCAGGCTACAAATATCCCATTAAGATGGAGTACTTTGAGAATTATGGATATGCAACCGCTAAACTCCAATGGTCAGGACCTGGCTTTAGCTGGACTGCAATCCACAGCGGGCCTTATGGATTGCTTTCGCCCGACCCAGGGCTTTTCATCAATGACAACGCAACTGCGTCATCCACTATTCCGGTAAGCGGCTTTAGCCATGGTGATGATAAGATTTCGGATGTCAATGTCACCATTAACCTGGATCACACCTATGACAGGGATCTCGATATCTATCTTGTAAGTCCCGCAGGAACAAGGGTGCACCTCGCCGACCGTGTGGGTGGCTCGGGTGATAATTTCCACAAGACCACGTTTGATGATTCTGCTTCAACTTCTATTCATTCAGGGAGTGCGCCGTTTACGGGAACATTTAAGCCTGCACAGGCACTTTCTGCATTCAACGGCGAAAGCCCCAACGGAGATTGGACGCTTGAAGTTGCCGACCGTTGCGGCGCTGACCAGGGCTGGCTGAACTTCTGGTCTCTGGATATAGAGACCGTATATACCTCTGCCCCTGGTGTCACCAATTTTACCCAAGATGTGAGCGGTCTTTCCGGAACCATCACTGATGTGGATGTGAAACTCAACATCACGCATCCGAATGTTGAGGATCTGGATGTTTATTTGAAGAGCCCCACGGGAACGGAGATCGAGCTTTTCACTGATATCGGCGGCAGCGGCGACAACTTTACCAATACGATTCTGGATGCGGGGGCGAGCATTAATATAGCCGATGCAAGTGCGCCTTTCACCGGAAGGTTTCTGCCCGAAGGTGGGACCAACGTCCTTAATTCGTTCGACGGCGAAAACCCAAATGGCACATGGACGCTTAAGATAGAAGACGACGCAACCGGCGACACAGGCACCCTCGACGATTGGGAACTCACCATCAGGACCGATGCGGCCATCTATTCCGAGATCAAGGTTGAGGATTTGAGCGGCCAAATCGCCGATCTTAATCTATCCCTTGATATCACCCACCAAGCAATGGAGAACCTTGAGGTTTCCTTATTAAGCCCCGGCGGAACCGAGGTTGTTCTAATTAGCGGTGGGAGCCAAAGTGGCAGCAATTTCCTGGGAACGTTCGATGATGAAGCAACCCATCCAGTCGGGAACCTTACCGATTTTGACGGCCTGGGGACAGCAGCGAGTAGAAGCTTCGCTTTAGATGGCACTCATAATGACTTGCTCTTTGTGGCCAAGGAATCAGGTTCGGCCTTCAATGATGTCACGATTAAGTTTGCAGACGGCGCCGTGGATGGTGGGGCCTCAGCTTTCTATGATGCGGGGAGCAAGACCCTTACTATTACCGTTGACAAGGGGGAAACCACCGCAAACACGGTTATCGGTACTGTTAATGGTATTTCAACCGTGCCCTTCACTGCCCGGCTCGACAGGACATCAGAACTTGAAAATAATGGCTCGGGTGTGATCGACTGGACTGGAAACGCCCCGGAAGCGCTGACCTCCGGTGGGTCTGACCTTAACGGTACATGGAAACTCAAGATTGTTGACAATGAGGGCAATTTCAGCGGAACACTGAACAACTGGTCGCTTGAGATATCCACCAGCCCGGCCATCTCAGAGCTGGAGGTAAGCGGCCTCCCAGACAGTCTCACGGATGTGAATGTTACCCTGAACATCACGCATTCCCATGATGAGCACCTGGATGTATTTCTCTTCAGTCCTTCTGGTTCAGGCGTAAAGCTTTTTGATGATTTGCCGGGAGTTAATTTCGGTACCAGCACCATAGATACAACCCTCGACGACCAGGCACCAACAGCGATTACAAGTGGAAGCTCGCCTTATACTGGCACTTTCCGGCCCGAAGGACGGCTTTCCGCTTTCAACGGAGAGGACCCCAACGGTACCTGGAGACTGGAAATTACCGATGACACGGGCGCAGTGGTAGGACAGCTCAACCACTGGTCACTCACATTCTCCTTCAAACCTGAGAATGTGGACGCACTGAAAGCCACTGTGGCAGGCGATGTGAACGGTGACGGTCTGGACGACCTCCTTTTCAGCACCACCGGTTTTGAGGGCGCTTCTTCAAGCCTCGGGCGAGCCTACTTGCTGTTAGGTCAAAAGGTTTCCGGGAACACGGGCAAGGGCGAGGTTTTCGAGGCCATAGGCTTGACCGCTGGTGGCTCACCAACCACAAAGGCCAGCGCAGTCTTTGCATTTGCGGGTGATAACAATAATATCCGCTTTGATGCAAAGACAGTGGGCGATACATACAATGGCGTGAACATCGTGTTTGG
>JAOZPL010000131.1 GCA_029932795.1 Candidatus Zixiibacteriota bacterium
TGAAAGAGGTCAAACAGCAGATCGTCGATATTATTGAGGATGTACTGGCACGTGAAGGCTGTGAGATTGCGGAAATAAAGATGTCAAAATACAAGAACAATTCAACTTTGAGGTTGTTTGTTTATTCTGAGGGGGGGGTATCACTCGACCAGTGTGAGCATCTCTCTCACGTCGTGGGGGATGTAATCGATGCCTCTGGTCTGTTTGCAGATGGGTATGTCCTAGAGGTTTCGTCCCCGGGTCTTGATCGCCCCTTGAACGCCGCCAGGGATTTCAAGTACCGTCTTGGGGAGACGGTAACGATCCAGTTTGTTGATCATACGCAAAAAAGCGTGACTGCTGATATTGTCGCCGCTTCGAGCGACAGTGTCCTTTTTCGGAATGAGACCGGGGAGTTCCGCCTCGATCTGGATGAGATCGAGACAGCGAGAATCGTTTTATGATGGAGAGCTGATATATGGCGTTTGATATGATTGAGGCAATGACACTTATTGCCAGGGAAAAGAACATCGAGTTCGACGCCGTGGTCGAGACGCTGGAGGCCAGTCTTCTGGCGGCGGCCAAAAAGAAATACGATTACACCGATAATATCTCCTTTAAGTTCGACCGCAAGAACCATGAACTGGTGATGATTGCCACCAAGAAGGTTGTCAACGAGATCGCCGATAAGAATATCGAGATAACACTGGCTGAGGCCAAGGAGATCGATACCGCGGCCGAGATCGGTGATGAGATCGACATCTACATCGACTATGAGATGGAGTTTGGCCGCAACGCGATTTCTTCAGCCAAGCAGATTCTGATCCAGAGGATCCGCGATGCCGAGCACGGTCGGATATTCTCCGAGTTTATCGACAAAGTCGGCACTCTCGTTTCAGGAGTTGTGCAACAGATTGACAAGGGGAATGTGATTGTCAATCTTGGCCGTGGTGAAGGCATCCTGCCTATCAAGGAACAGATTCCTCGTGAGAAGTTCCGACAGGGGGACAGGATTCGCGCCTATATCCAGGACGTTCAGATGACACCGCGGGGGCCCCAGATTACTCTCTCGCGGGTTAGCAACGAATTCATCCGCGCTCTGTTCGCCATGGAGGTACCGGAGATCTATGAAAAGGTGATCGAAATCAAGGCTATCGCACGGGAACCTGGAGAGCGCGCCAAGGTGGCTGTTTACTCTTCGGATGAAAGAATTGACCCGGTCGGTGCGTGTGTTGGTATTAAGGGCGTACGTGTTCAGTCGATTGTGCGGGAACTCAACAATGAACGGATTGACATCGTTCCCTTCACCTCCAACCCCGAAGTCTTCGTAACGCGTGCCCTTGCCCCGGCCAAAGTGGTTTCCATCGATGTGCTCGAGCCCGAAAAGAAAATGACGGTGATTGTAGAAGATGATAAACTCTCGCTGGCCATTGGAAGAAGTGGCCAGAATGCCAGACTGGCGTCAAGACTAACCGGTTGGAAAGTGAATATACTCTCCGAGACCCAGTACAACGAGCGGATGAAGCGTGAAGCTGAACTCCTTGTCCCCGTGGGGCAGCTCGAAGGGGTCGGCGTGGTACTCCGTGATCGCCTGATTGCTGCGGATATCAGTTCCGTGCAGCGTTTGGCGCAGAGTACGGTTGAAACGCTTACGAGAATCGAAGGCCTCGGTGAGAAGACAGCCAACCGCCTGCTTGAACTCGCCAAGGTTCTGTCCGAACAACTGGAGGAGGAATACAAACAGCGTCAGGCAGAAAAGCAGGAAGTGGCCGCGGAGTCGACAGAAACTGAAAAACTAGAGGAGAGCGACGTGTTTCATGATGACAAGGATTATGTTTCGGAGACGGACGATGTCATGGAAGTCACTACTCCTGATTTCAACGGGATAGAGGATGAGGACAAGAAGTCCTGAGCAAACATGGCGGGCATCATCTGACCACAGTGAGCGTCCTGCTCTATTCCCCGCGGAGGTGAGTGTTAATGGCGATTAAGTCCAAGAGGATATACGAGATAGCAAAAGAGTTTGGGGTTTCTTCCCAGGCAATGGTCAAGATACTGAGGGATCTCAACTTCAATCCCAAGTCGCACATGTCGGTATCCACCGCTGAGATGGTATATGCCGTTAACAAGAAATTCGCCGACGAACGCCAATCTGCAAAGAGAGAGATGGACCAGAAAAGAGAAGCGCGAAACCGACGACGGGCTCAGGCTATAGTGGCTCAGAAGCCGCGAACAACAGGTCCGGCTGCACCACCGACAGCTCCTCCACGCGAATCGCCGGTGAGAGAGACTACCGAAGGAAAGACACCTCTCGCGCGCCGAATGGACAGGAAGAAAAAGAAGAAAGACAGACGCCAGAGAAAGGAAAAGCGACAGGTAGACCAGCAAGAGGTGACGCGGAGTTACCGTGCCACAATGGCTACACTGACGAGTACAAAACCGAAAAAGAGATACCGGCATACTTCCGGAACCGGCGAAAGCACGACCGTAGATGACAGAAACATCCTCAGCGTCAACGAATACATGTCAGTGGCTGAACTGGGCAAGCTGATGGACCACAAACCGGTAGAAGTAATCGCCAAGCTGTTCGAGATGGGCATGATGGCAACGATTAATCAGCGTTTGGATCTGGATACTATTGAAATGATCGCTGCTGAGTTCGGTTTTGACATCCGCGTGATGAGTGAGATCGGCGAAGCGTCCAAAGAGGAAGAGCAGGAGGAGACCCTGGAAGCACGGGCACCGGTTGTTACTATCATGGGACATGTAGATCACGGAAAGACCTCGTTGCTTGATTATATTCGCAGGTCAGACGTTGTGGCCGGTGAAGCGGGGGCAATCACCCAACATATCGGAGCCTATGAGGTTACCCATAAGGGCAACAGGATCGTTTTCCTGGACACTCCGGGCCACGAGGCTTTTACCGCCATGCGAGCTCGTGGCACTCAGATCACGGACATCGTTGTCATTGTCGTGGCTGCCGATGAAGGTATTAAACCGCAGACGATTGAGGCCATTGATCACAGCCGCGCTGCAAACGTACCCATGATTGTCGCGATCAGCAAGATCGACAAGCCCGCCGCCAGGCTGGACGAGGTGCGCACACAACTGGCCAATCAGAATCTTCTGGCTGAGGACTGGGGGGGGAAGACCATCACGGTTGAGATTTCATCCAAGACCGGTCAGGGAATTGAAAAGCTCCTCGACATGATTGTACTGCAGGCCGAAATGCTTGATCTCAAAGCTGATCCAACTATCCGCGCCCAGGGTGTAATTGTTGACGCACGCCTTGAGCGGGGACGGGGTCCAGTGGCAACGGTGCTTGTCAAGAAGGGAAGCTGCAGGATTAGTGTTCCAATAGTCGCCGGCGTACATTACGGTCGGGTCCGTACTATTACAAATGACCGGGATCACAAGCTGGAGATTATTGGGCCATCAACACCGGCCCAAATCACCGGTCTCTCCGGCGTACCGCAGGCAGGTGACAGCTTCCTCGTAGTCAGGAGCGACCAGGAGGCTAAAGAAATCACGCTTAAGCGGAGCCAGGTCAAACGGGAACACGAATTCCACCGCTCGCACGTCCCCGTTTCACTGGCCGGGATATTCGATCAGATCCAGGAAGGCCAGATCAAAGAAGTGCGCCTGATAATAAAGGGGGATGTGGACGGCTCAGTCGAGGTACTCTCCGATACACTTGGTAAAATCGCGACTCAGGAAGTCAAGACGAATATCATCCGTCAGGGGGTCGGGGCTATTACCGAGTCTGACGTCCTGCTGGCCGCTGCATCTGACGCCATCATCATTGGCTTTCAGGTATCCCCGGATGCAAGAGCCAGAACTGTGGCTCAACGGGAGAGCGTTGATATTCGCCTCTATGATGTTGTTTATGAAGCCGAAGACGATATCAGAAAAGCTCTCGAGGGGTTGCTTTCACCTGACATCTCCGAGAAGTTCGTCGGTCTGGCAGAGGTCCGAGACACGTTCAAGATACCCCGAGCGGGCACAATTGCTGGTAGCTATGTCAAGGAAGGACGCATCGGACGGAACACCAAGATTCGGCTCATACGTGACGGCAAACGGATATACACCGGCTCTATCGCTTCGCTCAAACGGTTCAAGGAGGACGCCAAAGAGGTCAAGGAAGGTTTTGAGTGCGGCATTGGCATCGAAAACTTCAATGACATCAAAGTGGGAGACATAATCGAGGCGTTTGAGACGGTGGAGGTGGCACGGACACTCAATTGAGGCTCCCTTTTGTAATCAGGAACGCCACTGGCCGGGCAAGGCGGGGCTCTCACTCTTGCGGATTACCGATGAGACAGTTCAAGCGATCAGATCGACTAAATGAGTTGATTTTGAGAGACATATCCACCTTGCTTGACGGAAAACTAGCCGAGCTCTCTTCAGGTCTGACTACCTTTACGGCTGTTCGCCTTACCGGCGATTTGCGTTACGCCAAAGTGTATTACTCGTTCCTCGGCGACGAAGAGAGCCGCCAGCGAGTTCAGAATTATCTTCAGCGACAGAGGAAGAAGATCCGATCCGAGGTTGGAAAGAATCTTCGGATACGTCACATTCCCGAGATAGTATTTAAGTATGATACTACCATCGAAGAGGGAATAAGGTTAGAACAACTGTTAAATGAGATTAAACGTGAGCGCAAGGAAGAATAGCGGTCAATCAACGGCTCCGGGTAATGTGATGGACCGGATACATGAACTGGTACAGCAAAGCCGAAAAGTGCTGGTTGTATCACACATTGATCCGGATGGAGACGCTGTCGGCACCCAGCTTGCATTCGGTAAGTACCTGTCGGACATGGGTAAAGACGTCTGTATGGTTCGGGACTCCGCGATACCGGGGAAATACAACTTCCTTCCGCAGGTTGACCACATCAGACCAGCTGCCTCCCTGGCGCCTGAGTTTACAATAGACACGGCCGTCATTCTTGAGTGCCCCCAGGTGGAACGCATCGGCTCACCGCACCGCTTTATTCAAGATGACACTCGGATAATCAACATCGACCATCATCGTAACGGTGTTGAACTTGGAGATGTGAACTGGATCGACGTGAACGCCTCATCAGTGGGGGAAATGGTCTACGAGTATTTCCTTCACGTGGGTTACAGTATAAACCCAGCCGTCGCTCAACAGCTCTACACTGCAATCCTGACTGATACCGGGCGTTTCCGCTATTCATCAACTTCACCTCGCACTATGAGCATCGCTGGCGAACTCATACGGGCGGGAGCCAATCCTCGTAAAATCTGTGATAATGTTTACTACAACCTGCGTCCCTCGGCGGTGAAGCTGCTCGGTAAAGTTCTAAACGGGATCGAGTTTTATCAAAATAACCGCTTTTGCCTGCTCACTCTCACCAACGAGATGCTCACCGACACCGGCGCTGATTCCTCCGAGAGTGAGGGACTGGCGGATTTCACGCTCTTTAATCAGGGCGTGAGAGCCGGGGCACTGTTGAAAGAGATCGATGACTGCAACACCAAAGTTTCACTACGTTCTAATAACGGCCTCGATGTTGCCCGGATTGCGGCCATGTACGGAGGTGGCGGTCACATTAACGCTGCCGGCTGTGTTATCCCGCTCTCCCTTGACAAAGCGAAAGAGGAACTGATACGGCACCTGACGGAGGCGGATTATGACAAGAAGTGACAGTTACCACGGTGTGCTACCGCTCAACAAACCGGTTGGTATCTCTAGCCATGATGCCGTGATCAAGGTTCGCAGGAGTATCAGGCAGGCGGGGATCGGCCATACCGGCACACTTGACCCGCGTGCCCAGGGGCTGTTGGTCTTGTGCCTTGGGAGAACTACGAAGGCTGCGCGCTTTATTGCTCAATGCGATAAAACGTATGAAGCCGAGATTCGACTGGGCCTCACTTCCACTACGTATGATGCCGAAGGCGTTGATCCCGACGCGCGAACAAACGATGTTCCAAAAATGACA
>JAOZPL010000132.1 GCA_029932795.1 Candidatus Zixiibacteriota bacterium
CTCGCTGGGCATGGCGCTTCTGGTCAGCCACCGCCTGAGAGGTCGGGCGATTTTCCGCGCCGGATTCTTCTTGCCTTCTATTACGGCGATGGTTGTCGTAGCGTTGATCTTTACCAACCTGTATGAACGCGGTGGTTACATTGCAATGCTGGCGGGAATGATCGGGCTGACTCCCCCGACACATGGTTTTCTATATGACAGCGGCACCGCGCTGTATTCGATCATGGCGATGGATGTCTGGATGTCGGTGGGGTACTATATGTTGATTTTTCTGGCCGGTCTCAAAGCTATCCCTGACGAGTTGTACGAGGCTGCCGAGATAAGCGGCGCTTCCAGGATCAGGCAATTCTTCTCAATCACGCTGCCAATGCTTCGGCCGGTGACGCTTTTCATTATCGTCATAAACTCGATCAAGTCGTTCCAGGTGTTCGTGGAGATATTCGTGATGACCAAGGGTAAATTCGACACCTCGACTATGGTCTACTTTATCTATGAAACCGGTCTGCAAACCGGCTTCAGGCTGGGATACGCCGCCGCCGCTGCCTGGATTCTCTTTCTAATAATCGCGGTTTTCTCAACTGTCCAGTTTGTCCTGTTTCGACGGAGACGGCAAGCATGGTAGGACAAAGAAACATACCCGCCAGCATCGGCCACTACGTGTTGCTCTCTGTGTTGCTCGCCATCATGGTTTTTCCCCTTCTCTGGATGTTCCGAGTAGCGGTGATGCCGCCAGGCGGGTCAATAGCCGTCTCCGCCTTTGTCAATTCAAGCGTTACTTTACATAATCTTGCTGATCTGTTTGCAGACGGGAATATAACCCGCCCCCTGCTGAACTCCCTGCTGGTGGGGCTGGTAGTTACCTGTGGCAATATCTTCTTCTGCTTCATGGTGGCATACTCCCTTGCCCGCTATCCCTACCTCACAAACCGTGTTCTCTTCGTTACAGTGATTGTTGTGCTGATGATACCGGCACACATCATTATCATTCCACTGTATGATCTGTGTGTCAAAACGGGTATCTACAATACGTATTGGGCGCTGATCCTTCCCTGGCTGGTCAATCCGATTGGCATCTTTCTGGTCAAACAGTATATTGAGTCGATTCCCATATCGATGGAAGAAGCTGCCCGCATCGACGGCGCTGGAGAGCTCCGGATTCTGATACGGATCGTAATGCCGCTATGCAAACCGGCCCTGGCGGTCCTGGCTATCCAGGTCTTTTTCACCAACTGGAATTCGTTTCTGTTCCCCTACATCCTGACACTCAGCGATGATCTCCGAACACTACCGGTCGCCCTTGCATTGTACCAGGGACACCAGGCAATTGACTGGCAGCACCTGATGGCGGGTTCGACGATTGCGGTTATACCGATCCTCGTACTTTTCCTGTTCATGCAGCGCCAGATTGTCTCGGGGATCACGGCCGGTGGGATAAAACAGTGACCTGACAATAAGGCCATTTTTTTATTGCGCTGAAACGTCGGTGAGGATACCATTAGGCAGAGGTAGAGACAGGAAGTTACTTATTCGGAAAGGTATTTGAACATGAAGAAGCTACTGTTGTTGTCGATGGCGTTGCTTCTTGCGATTGGTGGCTGCGGCGTGAACAAGGATTACGTCAGCGAGCTGATCGCCGCCTCCGAGGCAAGAACGGATGCCAAGGTGAAAGCGGTTGAAGAGTCCAACGCGGCAGAAATCGCCAAGCTCCGTATGCTGGCGACTGAACTGGAAAAGAAGACCGACATGGCTATTAACGAGGCCAAGGGGTTTGAAGACTACCAGATAATCTGGTCGGGGGAAATCAACTTCGACTTTGATAGCTATGAGATCGACGATGTCGCTGCTCAGATTCTCACCGAGTGCGGAGACAAGATGACTAGTTATCCCGCTTCGCTGCTTGAAGTCACCGGCCACACCGATGCTACCGGCTCCGGCAAGTACAACCTCCTGTTGGGTGAGAAGCGGGCCAACTCCGCCAAGCGGTTCCTTGCCGAACGATTCGGTATTTCACTCTACAGGATGTTTATCATCTCCTACGGCAAAACCAAACCCGCGGCCGGCCCTGATGAGAAGAACGCCAACCTCAGAAACCGCCGTGTAACGCTGACCATCTGGGGGCGATTATAGACGATTCGTCGCAGCAAAGCGCAAACATAGAATAATCGAAAGGCGAGAGGAATATCTCGCCTTTCCTGCTATGTCGTTGATTTGTGCGCCGTTGATAAACCTGCCCCCATGACTCGGAGATCGCTGCCGCACGAGGACGTAAGCCAGCTTAAAATATCTACGACTCGTTTCTTTCAGGTCTAACTTTCACCATTGTCACCACCCGCTGGGGGAAGGGGATCTCGATGTTCTCCTGGCGGAATCGTTCAAATACCGCTTCACGTAATTCGCACGAAACCTGCCACTGATCCTCCGGACGGGCGACCTGGCAGCGCAGGGAAACATCAACACTGCTGTCACCGAAATTGAGCAAAGCAAAATACGGATCAGGTTTCTCAAGGACAAGCGGGTTCTTCCGCGCCTCGTCCAGCATCGCCTCGCGTACTTTCTTGATATCGGAGTCATAGCTGACACCCACATCGACCACGACGCGCACGCGGGGAGCCGGATAGGTGATATTATGAACAGTGGACTTGACCAGTTCCGCGTTAGGGACAATTACCAGCGTGTTGTCAAACGTGCGAAACTTGGTGGTGCGGATGCCGATCTGGTGGACAATCACCAGCTGGCCATCGGGCAATCGCACTCTGTCTTCCACCCTGAAGGGGCGATCAATCATGATGGTGAAACCGCCGATCATGTTAGCCAGGGTATCCTGCGCTGCCAGGGCGACAGCCAGCGAGCCGATGCCCAGAACTGCTACCATCCCTTTAATGTCAACTTCGAAACGATCCAGGATAATGAGAATAGCCAGAGTGTAGACGACGATCTTGACAGTTCTGTCTATTAACGGGATGAATTCATCGTCAAGGGTCGACTCGGTCTTGGCCGCGACTGTTTCAGTGTACCAGGCCAACATGGTGGAGACGACACGAATCAAAAGCACAGCCACCACGATCACGCCGAACGAATAGATAATCCCGTCAACTACCCTGAACAGATGCGTGCCAATATGCTCGTGGTAGCGTACCTCGATAAAGTTGAACAGAACCGCCAATCCAAAAACATAGACCAGCAATGACACTTGGCTCCGGGTGGCCTTGAGCAACCGGTCATCAAGAGTCGTTGACGTTTTTCTGGCAATGCGGTTGACGAAGGCAAACAGAATAGTGCGAATAATGGTGACTGCAAGCGCTGTCACCAGGATAATAGCTACAATTCCGATCAGCGTCTGAACTGTACCCGAAACCGGAATCTTCTGCAACAACTGTTCCATAATTACCTCTATCTCAACTCAAACAGAATGCCTGCTGTCTCGAAGCGTGCCCTGATCGCTATTGTATCGGGATAATGTGCCATTGTCTCAGCCGTCGTAAACGGGAACAACAGACCGTTATCGGGTATCCCGTTCTGATTATCATCAATAAAACCAGACAGCAGATACCTGCCGGCGGGCAGATTAATCTTGAACTCCGGTCCTGTCACGGTCAAGTCGAATACCTGGCTGTTGCCGGTGTTTCTGAAACTTAGCCGAACCGGGCTTTCTTCTCTGTCAGGGATTAGGACAACCACCTGACCGGAGGCCCAGCCAAGTGAATCAACGTCAAGCGTTAAGAATCTGAACTGTCGCAACGAGTCTCCCAGCAGGTTACCCGCACGGTCAGCCAGGTCAAACTCGGTGACATCCAACCGGTATGGTCGACCCGATTTGATGGTTTCCGGCTCCAACCACAGATGAAACTGATCTGACCAGCTGAGGAATAGCGGGACCAGGTGAGTTTCCGATTCCCAGAGCCTAAAGGTGCTTGCTGTAATACGACTTGTATCGAGCGGTTCGGAAAAAACCATCCTTATCTGAACCTGGTTGACAAACAAAGGCTTCTCCTCAGGTTCAAAGAGAACAATAGCAGGAGCGGTTTTGTCCTCAAGACGCTTAATTTCAAACCCCTCGTATCTCAAAGCGGCACGAATGGAATCATATCGCATGTCAAGACGATAAGTACCTTCAGGAACAGAACCAAAAAAGACCGTCAGTGAACTTGACTCGGTCTCATCTGATTCCAGAAATGAGATAGCAGGTCTGGGCTGTTCATCCAAAGGAGTCGGTGTCAGGGTCATATTAGCCGGGTTCGCCGCCAATTCACCAAGACCAATCTTTCTGGAGAGCCTGATTCTTATGAGGCCATCCGGTGTACGGGATGCCGAGAGAATCTCCGGATTCAGCGTATCCAGACTGGTCAGACGCATGTTCAGATCATCAAGAGGTAGTTTGCCACCCACGACAATATCGCGGTCGGTCACGGCAAATGGCTCGCGATAGGGGTTGAGCCGTTCATCCCGGTTCTGATCCATAAATCCGATCAAGCGGTATTCCTTTGCCGGCAGATACCGAAGCGTGAAGAATCCCTCGCTGTTGCTCATAGTCAGGTAATCCGGGTAAAGCGAATCGTAAACAATCGTGTCGCTGACGATATCCTGATCATAGAGTGCCAAAATGGCACCCGCCGCCGGGGCGTCATCTTTGAAAACCCGACCGCTGATACTCCCCGTATCAATGAAGGCACCGGTGGAGAATGCGATGCTAGCGGAGCTATCCAGTTTGTTTCGCCGCAGGTCAGTGACGGATGAACTGACGGTCACAACATACGTCTGGTCGGCTTTGAAACTGTCCGGCAGAGTAATAACGATGCGATCCGATTTCCACTTTATTTTCGGTTTCTCATGTGGACGGGGTGAAATAAAAACCGGATTTCCCGTCGGTTCCATAAGTCGCTCAGAGAAATAAAGTACGATCTTATTTCCAGACGTTACCTGTACCGCTTCGCTTTCGGGAGACGAGCCAATTAAGCGGGGACCGATCGTATCCACCTCTCCCCCGGGTGGTGATCCAACCTGGGCACAGGCAAGGATTGCCAACAGGAACAGAACAGGGGTAAAATGAATGTAAGGCTGATCGCGCCACCGATTCAACGGTTCAGCTTCTCCTTGATTCTCTCATTATCCGGTTGCTCTCGCAGCGCTTTCTCCCACCATTCGCGGGCCAGGTCCATCTGCCCCACAGCCTGGTAGATATCGCCCAGATGATCGAAAATGACCGGATCAATGTCAAGCGATACTGCCTTCTTAAGGTAATCGAGCGCCTCATCGTACCTGCCGAGTCGAAAACAGACCCAGCCATAGCTGTCCAGATAGGCGGCATTGTCCGGGACCAGAGTCACAGCCCGCTGGATAAGCTCCCTGGCATAATCCAACCGCTGATTCCTGTCCGCCAGCGTATAGCCAAGGTAATTTAAGGAAGGTGCGTGGTCAGGGTCGTGGGCGATTATTTCCTCGAAGGTGGCGATTGCTTTATCGAGCTGGCCGGACTGTTCATAAGCAGCACCAAGGGCAAAGGAGAGATTGATTGCGTTAGCCTCGTCTCTCATGTGATTAAGGCCCGTCTCGTAGGTCTGAATCTCGTTATCGGGTTCACCAAGTTGTCTGTAGGCGCGACCAAGGTCTATCCAACCCTGATAGGCCGTGTCTGCCATCTGTGTTTCCAAGACGAACTGGTCGCGCGCCCGCTCCCAGTCATTCTGCATGACGGCGATTCGGCCAAGGTAGAAGTGGTTGTACAGGTTTCGATCTCCAGACTCAACCAGAGAAGTCAGAATTGAATCTGCCAACCCAAGCGAATCGATTGAGAAATAAAGAATCCCCAGTCTACGTATGGCGGCGCGGTCGTGCGGGGACAGATCCACTACTTTTCGAGCATGGGGAATAGCCGCATATATGGAATCCTGCTGAACATAAACGCCCGTCAACTCCCGATGTAGCACGAGATTCTCAGGCTCTCTCT
>JAOZPL010000133.1 GCA_029932795.1 Candidatus Zixiibacteriota bacterium
TTTCCCTCTTATGTAAGTTTCGAATTTCTTGCTGATTTCACGAGCCAGGCAGGCCGGGCGATCACCCAGTACGTCCTGCATGTCGGCGAGAGTCTTGTGCAGTCGGTGCGGTGATTCATAAAAGACTAACGTATGTGGATACTCTCTGACCTGTTCTAGACGTTTTCGCCTTGCGCCCGATTTGTGAGGGAGGAAGCCCTCGAAGAAAAACCGGTCGGTTGGCAAGCCTGAGGCTGTGAGGGCGGGGATAAGCGCCGTCGGGCCGGGGAGTGCCTCCAGCGGAAGATCGTTATCCAGCGCCAGCCGTGCAATACGGTAGGCCGGATCAGAGATACCGGGTGAGCCGGCGTCGGTGATAACCGCGATTGATATCCCCCTGCGTACCCGGTCCACGAGCTGTATGGCGCGGGTGGTTTCGTTAAAATCGTGATAGCTGGTCAGTTTCTTTTTCAGCCCCAGCTTTTTCATGAGTCGACCGCTTACGCGAGTATCCTCGCAGGCCACCAGATCTACAAGCTTCAGCGTATCCAACGCCCGGGGTGTGATGTCTCCGAGGTTGCCGATTGGAGTTGGCACCAGGTATATCTTTCCCGGGGAGTCCACCATCGGTCTCTGTTCAGGTATCAAGTTCAAGCCCATGCGGGATAGCCGGTTTACCCAGCGGAGCGATCTCCGGCAGGCGCCGCTTGAACGCGTTACGGTTAAAGAGGGAGACAACTCGGCTGATACTGTCAGCTTCAAAACCTTCGCTTTCCAGTTGTGACATCGAAGTGACGCCGTCGTCCACAATGCGTTGCAACAGCCTGTCAATGACGGTGTAAGTGACGCCGATTTCCCCTTCATCAGTCTGCTCGGCCCACAGATCTGCCGACGGCGTTTTGTTGATGATTGCCTCCGGTACACCAAGTTCTGTGGCCAGCAGGCGTACTTCAGTTTTGTACAGTTCACCGATCGGGTTGATGGAACAGGCGGAGTCACCATAGAGTGTAGTATAACCCAGACATATTTCGGATCGGTTGCCAGTGCCAAGAACCAGCCGCTGCATTTCGTGGGCGATGTCAAACAGGATCGTCATCCGCTCCCGGGCCATCTTATTGCCGGCCCGAAGCCGGTTGCGATCGTCAATCTTCGTGTAGTAAGCGTCGATCATCGGTGAGATGTCCACCAGCCTGTGATCAATCCCCAGTTTCTTCACCAGTAGCATGGCGTCCTGCATTGTACTCTCGGATGAGGACCGGTAAGGCATCAGCACCCCAAAAACCCTCCCGGGGCCAACCGCCTTAGTCGCCAGCGTGGCCGACAGGGATGAATCCAGTCCGCCGGAAAGCCCGATCACGTAGCCGTCCAGGCCGGAGCGGTCAAGGTAACCGGCGATGAATCCTATGATAGTCGCGACTGTTGTATCCATGTCAATATCCCTGTCCATATTCCCTCACAGTAAAGAACAATAGCTAACGCACGGAATATGAACAACAAAAATCCGACTCCCCTTGACACTCCCCGGTGGCATCCATATATTTGCCTTGAATTCAATACAAGGCAGGGGAATATGAGTGTCAACAAAGTCATCCTCATAGGCAGGCTTGGCAAAGATCCGGAGTTGAAATATACGCCGGGAGGAAGAGCCGTCTGTAACTTTTCGCTGGCCACCGACAGGCGATGGTCGAGTCAGGACGGTCAGAAAAACCAGGCAACCACCTGGCACAACATCGTGGCCTGGGGGAAACAAGCCGAGGTCATGAAAGAGTACCTTCAAAAGGGGAGAGAGGTCTATATCGAAGGTAGAATTGATAACCGCAGCTACGATGATAAGGATGGTAACAAGCGGTATATCTCCGAGGTTGTGGTGGAACGGTTTCAGTTTGTCGGTTCCCGGGCCGATACTGAGGCTCCTCCTGCTGACGTGCCGGCTGAGGCGTCTACCCCTTCTACAGGCGACAGTCAGGAAGACGACGACCTCCCCTTCTGAGCAATTTCAGGTTTATTAGGATGTAATAGCCTTGTATATCGAGGCTATTTTTTCGCTAATCGGGGTCAATGAATTGTGCTTGGATGTATCCCTCTGGCTGCCGGTTACGATGATTATGAGCACGTGCTGCATTTCACTGCAGAGATAGAGAAGAACAGGGACAGGATCGGTTTTATTAAACACTCGCTGCTTAGCTGATTACTCGTTCAGCTTCTTTTCAAGTTGCCTAACCCGTTTGATCAATTCCGGAAGTCGCACGAGTGAAGCTTCGATGCGCTTGGTCTCCATGATATCACGCGCCGGGGAACCGAACACTGTCTTGCCCGCCGGGACAGACTTGGGCACTCCGGACTGGGCGCCAATCCGAACACCATTGCCAATTTCCAAATGCCCTACCAGGCCGACCTGGCCGGCCAGCATCACGCCATTACCAATTCTCGTAGAGCCGGATATCCCTACCTGGGAGACGATAACACAGTTCTGACCGATCTCAACGTTGTGGGCTATTTGCACCAGGTTATCGATCTTCGTTCCGCGACCTATCCTGGTCGGACCGATTGCCCCTCGATCAATGGTTGTATTGGCACCAATCTCCACATCATCAGCAATTTCAACCCATCCGATCTGTTTGATCTTCTTCAGCCCACTTTCCGATTCGGCAAACCCAAAGCCGTCAGACCCGATGACCACCCCGGGATGGATTATGACCTTGTTGCCGATCCGGCTGTCGTTCATGATCCTGACGCCCGGGTAGAGGGTACAGTTGTTCCCAATCGAAACGTTCTCACCAACGAAGATGGACGAAACAAGCTGACAGTTGGCACCGATTCGGCTCCCTCTCCTGATTTCACAGAAAGGACCGATTGCGCTGGAGGATTCTATGTTCGCTGCAGGGTCAATGATTGCAGTCGGGTCCTGCCCGGGAGTAACCTGTGTGATTTCCGGATACAGCAGGTCGACAACATGAGCGAACGTCAGGTAGGGATTCTTGTGCCGGATGACCGGCAGATGCGTGCAGGGGGTTTCAAGATCAAGCACCAGTGCCGAGGCCGCGGTAGAAGATATATGCTTTGCATATATTTTGTTGGCGACAAAGCTGATGTCACCGGCCCGGGCTGTCGCGATCGGTGCTACCGAGTCAATGCGGACGCTGCCGTCGCCATCCAAAAAGGCACCGGTTTTAGCGGCGATCTCTGCCAGCGTGTAAGCCGGTCTATTCTTCGAGTTTGTCAAGGTATTCAAGTACCTTCTCAGTCACGTCGTACGATTCCTTGATATATCCGAGCCCGCTCTGCATGGTAAAGATGACATCATAGCTTTCTTCTTCGGCCAGCATCCTGATCGCCTCCGTTACCCTTTCCAGCAAGGGTGCCAGCAACTGCTCCTGCTTTCGTTCGGCCGTACCGCCGGGGCCGTATATCTGTTTGGTGAAAGCATCCAGCGCTTCGTCCTTGGTTCTGATAGCCGCCTCCCGTTCTTGTTTCTTATCCTCTGAGAGAATCAGTTTCTGCTTTTCGTATTCGTCGATCAACTCCTGCAGTTCGTCCCGTTTGGCCAGTGCCTCATCGTCCCATGCCTTGCGCTCGATTTCCCACTGTTCCTGAGCGCGCTGCCAGGCTTTGTATTTCAACTTGATCTGTTCATCGTCAATAAAACCAATCTTGACTCCCTGAGCCTGGACAGATGATGCAAACACCGGCAGCAAGACGGCAGCGG
Organism: Candidatus Zixiibacteriota bacterium; assembly: GCA_029932795.1. Classification (GTDB taxonomy): domain Bacteria; phylum Zixibacteria; class MSB-5A5; order GN15; family FEB-12; genus JAOZPL01. The sequence continues at coordinate 3,686 of JAOZPL010000133.1, forward strand.
CTAGTCCCACAAGCAATACGGTTCGCATTAAGCGCATTTTTCTCTCTCCTATTGTCCTGTCATTGTTATCTGAAAGCTGTACCTATCTGGAAATGTGGTTTCCACCCTTTTTCCTCTCCGTTGGGAGGATCGTCCAGCGGATACCCGAAATCAAACCCGAGTGTTCCAATTCCCGGTACTACAATACGAAAACCGACACCGACACCCTTGTAGAGACCGGACAGTGGTTTTATATCAGTCCGATTCAGCCAGCTATTCCCGGCGTCAAAAAAGAGTAAGCCATAGATGGAGCGCTCCGCAAGTGGTATTTGCAGTTCGATGTTTGATACCAGCATGTATTTCCCGCGCACACGAGTGGTGAACGTTCGGTAGTACGTTGAATCAGGGGGATCGCCGGGATTAGCTGTTGTATCAAGAAAGAAGTATGTAGGTTCGGTTTGCCATACAACTGTATCGCACGTGAGAGTGCCATCGTCATAGCCGCGCACAATGCCGTCATAGGCGGTGCCTCCCGGGGTGAAGCGGTCGGACACGAGGATGTGATCATCGCCTGCCGGGGAAGTGATAAAACCATATTCAACCTTTGCGGCTACTGCAAACTTCCAGAACAGAGGTATGAATTTAGCGAGTGTGATCCTGTGTTTCTGGTACTCCCAGAATCCACCGAGAAAACCTCCCGTTTGAGAGAAGGTGTAGGACATAATTGAGCCTTTGGTGGCAAACTCCGGAAGATTTCGCGAGTCACGGTTGATGGTGAAGGAGAATCTGGATGCGGCGTTCCACTCTTCGTTGTACGACACGACTGATCCGGGGACCGGATCACCGAGAATTATTATGCTACTGTCCTCCGCATCGTAAGCCCCGTTAGGATTTGTATCCCATGCATAGGTCGTCCGGTATGAGTTCTGGGCTTCGTAGTAGTCATCGAAATCATAGAAGCGGTTCCGCTCCAGGTGGTAGGAGGTGTAGAGTCGAAAATAATTGTCCGGCCATCGAAGGCGGCGGCCAAGGCGCAGAGAACCACCCTGGCGGCCCTCCGTGTACTCGTCATACCAGCGGCGGTTGAGCAGGAATATATCTGCACCCAGCAGCGTTGGTCGCCCGAACAGATATGGCTCGGTGAACGACAGATTGAACGAATTCCGGCGGCTGCCAAAGTCCACCTGGAATGAGACATTCTGCCCGTTCCCTCGAAGATTGGGGATTCCCATACTGAACGACCCAACCAGTTTGTCCTGACTGTTGTATCCGGCTCCGGCGCCGATCTGACCGGTCTGTTTTTCCTCAACTTTGAACTCCAGATCGATGTCGCCGCTGGGCAGGTCCAGAGGAACCGGCTCGACGTTGGCAAAGTAGTTGAGCGCCATTACCTCCCTGACCGACCGGAGGAGCAGTGAGCGATTGAACACCTGGCCGGGGAACACTCTCAATTCACGGCGAATCACTTTCTCCTTGGTCTTCGTATTGCCGACAATGTTGACCAGGCGAATGTGAGACGGGAGGCCTTCGCTTATCTCATACGTGACGTCAATGATGGAGTCATCTCGGGTCTGTCTTTCATCGAGAACACGCACATGAAGGTGTCCGATTTCCTGGTAGGCGGTGTAAATCTCAAACAGGGATTCTTCGTACTTCTCGGAATTAAAAACGTCACCGGGTGCGAATTTGAGCTGCTTCTGGAGTATCGCGCCGGATAAGACGTCAGTTCCTTTGAACTCGGTGTCACCGAAGTAGTAAAGAGGGCCTTCGTATACCTCCAGGTAAATCGTCATTCTGTTGGTTTTCTGATCGATACGGGTCGAGTCTGAGACCAGGTAGGCGTCAATAAAACCCCGTTTATGGTACTCTTTGATGATTTTATCCAGATCGTTGCGATACTCATCCTGTGCGAAGTCGGAACTTTTCAGGAAACCGCGTTTCCGGTTGCGCATTTTCCCAATCAGGTCGCTTGCCTTGACACGGACATTGCCGGTCAGGATAACTTTCTCGACCTTGACCTTGGATTTCTCTTGGATTCTGTAAGTCAGCACAGCTTCCGTGGAGTCTTCATTGTACTCCAGCACAGACGTGACTTCCGCCTGGAAATACCCCTTTTCGGCGTACTGGTCGAGAATCTCCTGCTTTTTCAGATGAATCAGGTACGGGGAGATATACCCCCCGACCCCCAGGCCGAGCTTCTCCTTGAGGTCCGAGGTCTTTATTTTCTTGTTGCCCGTTATCTCCAGTCCCGAGAGCCTGGGCAGTTCCTTGACAATAATG
>JAOZPL010000134.1 GCA_029932795.1 Candidatus Zixiibacteriota bacterium
CTCACCGTCGGAGGATTATTTCGACCCTGATTCCCATACCGTGGCGATAAAATTCAGAAAGAGTCTGCTCGGTAGAAACTTACCCACTCAGAATGGTTACAAACTGATCACCCAGTAGTGGGATCGGGCAACATGGACGTTCTGCTTCTCGTCATTTCTGCTGCCCTGCTCATCATTCTCGTGCTGCTGGTATATGTCCTTCTGAAGCTCAAGCATTCCCATTTGCAAGATGACAAAGTCCGGCTTGACGCTGCCCTTCAACTGCTGAAAGCGGAACTGATCGGTAAACAGGCTGAGTCCCTGATGGCACTCAGGGAGTCGATTGATTCTGCCAACCGGATCATCAACGACAGGCTGGCTGAGGGAACCAGTGCGCTCGACCGGCGGATGTCTGTCTTTGGGAAGATTGAGAACAGGCTGGGACAGCTTTCGGCACAGGCGGCCAACATGGAAGCGGTCGGCAAGAATATACAGTCACTGTCGGAACTGTTACGCCCGCCCAAGCTCCGCGGTAACCTTGGTGAGATGCTTCTGGAGAACTTGCTGGGTCAGGTTCTACCGCGATCGCTTTTTGAGACGCAGTATCAGTTTTCCGATGGCCAGCGGGTTGATGCCGCCGTCAAGCTGGGAGAGCGCCTGCTTCCTGTTGACGCCAAGTTTCCTCTGGAAGCTTATGAAAGGCTGGCTTCGCAACCAGGTGAGAGAGCAGCTCAGAAGGAGTTCTCCCAGTCATTCAGGAAGCATGTTGATGCAATAGCCACAAGGTATCTCAAACCGGACGAGCAGACTACCGACTTCGCTATTATGTACATTCCGGCCGAAGCCGTCTATTACCAGCTCATATCTCAGGACGACCGCTCCGGTTTTGAGTACGCTTTATCCAAGAACGTGATTCCCAGTTCTCCAGGTCATCTTTACGCTTTTCTGGCCTCGGTAGCTGCCGTCTATACCGAAATCAGTCTGGCGCAGGCCTCGCTGACGAGGGGGAGCCGCTGGCTGACGGTAAGTATCAACGAACTCTCCGATACCTCAGAGCGCCTTGAGAAGCTGCATGACAGAATGGGAGGATCACTGCGCGGATTGTCGACCAGTTTTGAAAAAGCCAGGGCAGAGTTGCTGGAGATCCGGCATCAGCTCGATAGACTGCGCGAGCCCGCACCATCGGTCAGCGAGATTGATGATCGCGAGAAGGCGGAAACCTCGTAGATGGTCACTTCTCTCGCAGCCTCTGGCGTACTTGATCCAGCCTGTTTGTAACCATCGGAGCTTCCGGGTCCTCCGGGGCTAAAAAGAGGAACTCCATGTAATAATCAATAGCACGCTGAAGGCTGTCTCTTCGTTCCTCTATATTCCCTTTCACCCAGTACGGGTGCGGGAGTGATGGGTCTCTTGATATAAGCCGGTCGGCAAGAGAGTCGGCCTGCGCGACCTTGCCGGTGCGATAGACCAGCAACATTTCATCGACCAGGATCTCTTTATCCCCGGGAAAAATCTCAAGCGCACGTCTTACCACGCTCAGGGCTTCCGGCAGCCGGCCCAGGTGGCGATAGTAGCTGTACAGGTTTATGTGGTGATCCCGGCGGTAAGGTGCGAGAAGCAGACAGGTGTCTATCTGTGGCTTGGCCAACTGCGGCTGCCCCTGGCGCAACTGGAGGGCCGCTACCAGGGCTCTGGGTTCGGTCCAGTATGGCTGTTTGGCAATCATTCGGTTCAGGATGGTAATGGCTTGTTTGCCTTGACCGGCTGCCGCCAGATCGCGACAGCCGCTGAGGTTGAGATAGTCCGGTGATGTGATCCGCAGGTTCGACTCCCGGAAAGTGGCTTTCTTGAATTCCCTATTGTAGAAGTAGGCGTCGCGAAAGGCCAGGCCGCCGGTGCGGTGGAAAACATTGTGCTTGTCAAAATATTCATCGGTGTATTCGGCGGCACGGTCAATATTGATATGCACCGGCAGATACGCCAGGGGCAGAAACAGCGAAGTCACCGCTATTGCTGCCGTAAAGCGCAACGAATAGCCGGATGTCTTCGCTGAAGCCAGAACAACTACGTAGAGAAAAGAGAACGGTGTCAGATAGGCGATGAAGCGAGGAAAGTCCATAACCACCGAGTTGACAGGATCGAGGATGATTAATGTCGTTGTTCCGGCTACGGCCATCCACCAGCCTGTCATGGCCAGATGGTTATCTGTCATCCAGCGGTGCGTGGTGAACGCGATCGCTTTGATAACAATGGCCAGCGGCGCGGCCAGAAACATGATCTGAAAGATGTCGCCAACCCGCCTTGGTGATGCCAGCCCGTAGTCGGTGTGCGGTGCCTTGCCGTCGGGGAATAGGAGAAACCTGGAAAACTCCAGGGAACGATCAGCGAGCGTGTATACAATATATAGCAATGCTACATAGCTGATCAGCGCCAGAGCAAAGGCAGCGTATGGACGTCGCCCTTTCTTGAATGGTGTGCTCAGACTGAGATAAACAGCTGCCGGCACAAGGTAGGCCATCGTAAAATGCATCGCCACGCCCCCGAGGGTAAGGACCCACAGAATCGCTAAACGCCTGGCTGTGAACTGCCGGCTGAGTCTGACTGCGATAAGGGCAAACCAGATGGTCAGGGCGACAACCATCGGCTCGATTCCGACAAAACCACGGTAGAGCAGTGCCTGAGGACCAAAAAACAGGATGAAAAACCAGAACAGGCGCCGGGTGGCGTCTGTAGTCAGTTCAGCCACCAGTTTGGCAGCGCCAACAAGTGAGAGGGCGGTTGACGCAAAGGCTGCCACGCGCCAGGCCAGGACACCGGCAGTCAGCTCTTTGGCTGTGAACAGCGACAGCAGTTTGAATATGACAGCTACAAGAAAAACGCTGCCAAACTCAAACCAGCGGAAGATGATGACCGGGGCCTGTGCGATCTGAGCCACCCGAAGGTTACCGCCTCCATAAACGAAAGAATCAAACTGAAAAAGGATAGAGAGGACAAAGAGAGTAGCCAGCCCTATTATCACGTTTCGTTTTTTTGAAAAAAGCGAACCCAGCGATGTTGCATACCTGGTTGCCGCGAACATGGCCAGGGCCAGCGCCACCAGCCAGAGGTAACCGTACCACGCGGGCAGATATTTCCAGTGCGTGAAGGACCAGTTGTTGTCAAAGAGACTCGGTCCAAACAGATGCCCGGCGAAAAAGGCAACAATGACACTCACTAACACAGCCGGGCCGATCTTATCAGAGAGAGAGGATGACATGGTTGCGATTAGAACTCCTGTCGTCCCTCGAGCGCTCGCGTGAGGGTCACGGAGTCGGCGTATTCCAGGTCGGCACCGACCGGAAGGCCGCGAGCGATACGGGTTACTTTAATTCCCATCGGTTTTATTAGGCGTGCCAGATAGGTAGCAGTGGCTTCCCCCTCGACCTGCGGGTTGGTGGCTATGATGACTTCGCTGATCTTGTCATTCAGACGAGCCAGCAGTTCCTTGATTTTCAGGTCGTCCGGACCGATACCGTCCAGCGGCGAGAGCCGTCCACCCAGCACGTGAAACAGCCCGTTGAACTCGTCCACCTTGTCCAGCGCGGCGGCGTCCATCGGTTCCTCTACAACGCAGATAATGTCTTTGCGCCGCTTCGGGTCGGTGCAGGTGTGGCAGGGGTCGGTCTCCGAGATGTTACAGCAGACCGAGCAGAAACTGACTTTCTCTTTTACATCACGGATAATATCCGCCAGTTCCAGGGCTTCTTCGGCGGGCAGTTTGAGAATATGAAAGGCCAGCCGGGTGGCGGTTTTCCGTCCTATCCCCGGCAGCCGCGCCAGCCAGTTAACCAACCGCTCTACTGATTCTGCGGAGTTGAACATCGTGCGTGCACAGTCTAAAACGGCAAGTTCAGTCCCGGGATTTTCAGGCCGCCGGTGAGGCTGGACATCTGCTCGCTCTGAAGGTCCTGTACCTTTTCGCGGGTCTGGTTCACCGCGGCAACGATCAGGTCCTGCAGCATTTCAATGTCATCTTTGTTAACCACCTCCGGATCGATAGTCAGCGAGACAATCTCGTTCTTGCCGTTGGCGACCACTTTGACCATACCACCGCCGGAGGAGCCTTCGACCTGGCTGGCTTCGAGTTCCGCCTGTATCTCAGCCATCTTCGACTGCATCTTCTGGACCTGCTTCATCATGTCGCCCAGTCCGCCTTTGGACATCGGAATTCTCCTGTGTTTATCTTTATGTTATCTACTCTACTCTTTTCACGCCAATGATCTCGCCGTCGACCAGCTTCAGTATCTTCCGCAAACGGGGAGAGCCTTCCACAATTCTTTTCGCATCCGCCTGGCTAAGCCTGTTCTCAGACTGGTCGTCGCCGGGGTTCTCGTTGGCCTGATCAACAACCAGCTCTACATTCAGATTTACCTTATAATGCTCCCAGAGGGCTTTCCTGATCAAGCTCAAACTATCGGGCTTGCCAACCAGTTGCATTGCAGGTTCTCCTGAGGCAGGAAAAACAAGCAACAGCCGGTTATCCTTGACCGACCGAATCTCAGCCATGTTGAGCTGTGAGGCCAGCATCTGGTTGGAGGCTTGCAGGAGAGTCAGGAACGATTTCCAGCCGGTCTGTATTTGCGGAAGATTGATGGCTCTGGCCTGTGGTGTCACAGTCTCGATTTCTGTCGTTTCTCCGTCCGGGCTCTTAACGGTAGTTACCGGAGTTTTTTTTTGAGCGGGGGAATTGAAAAAGTTTGGTGCGGAGTTGGTGCCCGGTGTTGCGGCTTCGGTGCCTTTCTCGTATTGCTCGGTCATCCGGGCGAGGACTTCTTCGAAACGTACGGTGGTCTCCATGTCGGCCATCTTGACACCGGCAATCTCCACGAGAAGACGCTCGTCCAGATTACTTTTCAGGTCGGTATTGAGATCAGTAACAATTTTTAACAACCGAAGCAGATCGCCGACCGAGAAATGTTCCGCCTGTTCCAGGTACTGGCGCAGCTCACTTTCCGGCAGATTCAAAAGCTCGCCCGCTTTTTCATCGGTTGCCAGCACGAGCAGGATGTGCAGGTGTTCGAGCAGTTCACTCACGAAGTCGGAGGCATCGGTTCCGCTCTCGAAAAGCTTCTTGACCAACCGTAGCGTCTGGCCTTTGTCGGCGGCGGCCACGGCGCCGATTATGTCAAATAGGAACTTCCGGTCAACCAGCCCCAGCGCGTTGACCACATCCTCCTCGGTGATTTTGTCCCCCGCGTAAGCTGCAATCTGATCGAGAAGCGACAGGGCATCGCGTACCGAGCCGTCGGCTTTGCGCGCTAGAAGCTTCAGGGCGGCATCGTCCGCTTTCATTTTCTCTTTGGCGGCGATACTTCGCAGATGTGACGTCAGATCATCGGCAGAGACCCGGTGGAAATCAAACCGCTGGGTGCGTGAAAGGATAGTCTCGGGCACTTTCAGAGGTTCGGTCGTGGCGAAAACGAACATGACATGCGGTGGCGGTTCCTCCAGAGTCTTGAGCAGGGCGTCAAAAGCCGAACCGGATAGCCGGTGGACTTCGTCGATGATGTAAATCCGCTTCTTGCCGCTGGTCGGCAGATACCGCACGTTCTCCCGCAGGGTTCGGATATCGTCCACGCCGGTATTGGAGGCGGCATCGATCTCAAGGACATCAAGCGACGAGCCGGCGGTAATTTCTTTGCAGGCCGGACACTCCCCACATGGCGTTTCGGTTGGTCCGTTGATACAGTTGATGGCCTTGGCCAGAATCCGTGCCACGGTCGTTTTGCCAGTGCCGCGTGGTCCGCAGAAGAGATAACCGGAAGCGATCCGGTCGTTTTGCAGGGCATGCTGCAGAGTGCGTGTTACATGTTCTTGCGCCACAACATCTTGGAACGTCTGC
>JAOZPL010000135.1:0-807 GCA_029932795.1 Candidatus Zixiibacteriota bacterium
ACTCCCGTTTTCACGAGTTCAAGGAGTTGTATGGCGCTACGCTTATCACCGGGTTTGCCCGTATTATGGGTTACCCGGTAGGGATAATCGGCAACAACGGCGTGCTCTTCTCGGAGTCCTCGCTGAAGGGGGCTCACTTTATCGAGCTGTGTACGCAACGCAAGATTCCACTCGTCTTCTTACAGAACATATCCGGATTCATTGTCGGACGGCAGTATGAAGCTGGCGGTATTGCCCGTGACGGAGCCAAGATGGTTCATGCGGTGGCCAATGCTGATGTTCCCAAGTTCACAGTTGTGGTGGGCGGTTCTTATGGGGCTGGTAATTACGCCATGTGCGGGCGGGCCTATTTCCCACGCCTGATGTGGATGTGGCCAAACGCCAAGATTTGCGTTATGGGCGGTGAACAGGCAGCCGGTGTCCTGGCGTCGGTCAAAATCAAGCAGCTGGAAGCAGAAGGGAAAAAACTCACGGACGAGGAGATCAATGCGATTCGTCAGCCGATCATTGACAAATACGAAGCACCGTCAACGCCCTATCATTCCGGAGCGCGCCTGTGGGATGACGGGATGCTTGGCATGACTGAGACCCGGGAGGCGCTGGCACTGGGAATATCGATGGCGCTCAATGCGCCGATTCCCGATCAGAAGTACGGTGTCTTCAGAATGTAAGCTTAGGCTGGCAATGAAACTGAAATGGATTACTCCACCCTCACATATGACAAAGACGGCCGGATCGCCCGGGTAACATTCAACCGTCCGGAGATCCACAACGCCTTCAACGGTGCTGTCATAACGGAGATGGCAT
>JAOZPL010000135.1:817-5843 GCA_029932795.1 Candidatus Zixiibacteriota bacterium
GCTGACCGGCACGGGGAAATCGTTTTGCGCCGGTGCCGATCTTAACTGGATGCGCGAGGTGATTAATCAGTCGTTCGAGGAAAACCTTGCCGAGTCCAATGCCCTGGCTGACCTGTTTTACCAGATTTACACGTTCAAACGCCCAGTGATCGGCAGAATCAACGGCGCAGCCATCGGTGGTGGAACAGGGTTTGTCTGTGTCTGCGACATCGCAATTGCCGCCAGGTCAGCGCAGTTTTCGTTCTCGGAAGTTAAGATCGGCGTCGTACCGGCTTGTATCGGTCCGTATGTCATCAAGAGGATGGGAGAGGGCAGGGCGCGGGAGCTCTTTATTACCGGCGAACGCATGAACGGGAATCGCGCCTTTCAGGTCGGTCTGGTGAACAAAGTTGTGGATGATGATCAGCTTGATGTTGAGGTCGATCGCCTGGTGCGTTTCATTCTCACTTCCGGCCCTGAAGCAGTAACAATGGCGAAGAAGTTGGTCTCAAAGGTGCCGGGGATGTCGCCGGAGAAGTTCAAACCGTTCACGGCTGAAATGATTGCCCGCCTGCGTGTTTCCGACGAAGGTCAGGAAGGTATGGATGCCTTTCTGAACAAGCGGAAGCCGTCGTGGGTGATCTCAAAGCCTCCGGAAAAGCAATAGGCATGTCTGAGAAACTGTTTAATAAAATCCTCGTGGCCAACCGTTCCGAGATTGCAGTGCGTGTCATGAACGGCTGCCGCGTGCTGGGGATACCCTCGGTGGCGGTTTATTCGGAAGCCGATGTCAACAGCAAGCATCGTCTGTTTGCTGATGAGTCCGTGCTTATCGGCCCGCCGCCACCCTCTGAGTCGTACCTCGATATTGGTAAGATCATCGAGGCCGCCAGACAAACCGGCTGCGACGCGATTCATCCGGGTTATGGTTTTCTGGCCGAGAATCCGGCCCTGCCGAGGCGGTGTGTTCAGGAGAACATCACGTTCATCGGACCAGGTGCTGAAGCAATGGAGCTGATGGGAAACAAGATTGTCTCCCGGAAAAAAATGGAGCACGCGGGAGTTCCCATTATTCCCGGTATGAAATCAGGAGAAACTTCATTGGCCGCTTTTAAGGCTGCCGCCGAGGAAGCGGGCTATCCGGTTCTGATTAAGGCGGCTGCCGGCGGTGGCGGTAAAGGCATGCGGGTTGTGCATGCTCCGAACGAGTTACCGGCATCACTGGAAGCAGCCCGGCGGGAAGCGAAAAACGCCTTTGGCGACGAGACGGTGTATCTTGAAAAGTACATCCCTGACCCGCGCCATATTGAGTTCCAGATCATTGCGGATAACTACGGCAACTGTGTGCATCTGTTTGAACGGGAGTGTTCAATTCAGCGACGTCATCAGAAGATCATCGAGGAGACGCCTTCGGTGGCGCTCAACGATGAACTGCGGTATCGCATGGGGGAGGACGCGATCAGGGTCGCGCAAACGGCTGGCTACACCAACGCCGGGACGGTCGAGTTCCTTTTTGGTGAAAACGGCAGTTACTACTTTCTGGAGATGAACACCCGTTTGCAGGTGGAGCATCCGATCACAGAATTCGTGACCGGTGTTGATCTTGTTGTGGAGCAGATAAGGATTGCTGCCGGCCTGCCGCTATCGGATTATCTGAAACACCTGACCCAGCGCGGCCATGCTATTGAATGCCGTATCTACGCCGAGGACGGCGAGAACAACTTCTTCCCCTCAACCGGCAAGATCATTCATTACTCGGAACCGGTAGGGCCCGGTATCCGGGTTGATTCGGGTGTCGAGGCTGGCTCGGAGATCACTATTGATTATGATCCGATCATGGCCAAGCTGATAGTCCACGCGCCCGACCGACCAATGGCCATCTCCAAAATGATCGATGCCCTCCACAACTATAAGCTGCTGGGAGTTAAAACATCCCGAAGGTTCATGGTCGATGTGTTGCAACATCCGGAGTTTGCGGCCGGGCATACGTATACGAGTTTCATCGAAAAGCACATGTCCGACCGCATTACTGATCAGGCGACATACAAGGAGATGGCTGTCGCGGTGGCTTCTGTAGCAGCTATGTCCACCAGCACAGCTTCGGTGTTATTCAACGAAGGCACAACCTCCGCACCTTCGCCCTGGCAGACACTTGGAAGCTGGGAAATAGGGGATTCGATCCATGCCTAAGCACGAGTTCCTGTTCAATGGCGAGTCGGTCGAGAGTTCGGTTGAGAACCATGGGAAAACATTTCGGGTGACGGTAGGGGAACGTCAGTTTGAGGTATGCCCCCTTGGTAATAATCTCTTTGCGACCACTGTTAATGGCCGGAAACGAACCGTCGCCGCTGCTTTCAATAAGGGTGTCTTTTATCTTGATATTGACGCCGTGCAATTGGAATTGCAGGAGCCGGGTGAAGATCAGTTTTCCGGAGCTGCGGGCGACCACTCTGCTGAGAAAGACAAGATATATGCTCCCATGCCCGGCAAGATAGTTAAAATCCTTGTGGCTGTCGGTGAAGAAGTGAGCGAAAAGCAGCCGATGGTTATTGTCGAGGCGATGAAGATGGAGAACCCGGTCAACGCTGCAGCCGGCGGCAGGGTAAAGGCAGTCAATTTCAAGCCGGGCGATCAGGTTGACACCGACTCACCGATCATCGAGTTGGAGATTCCCCAGTAAGCGCGGCAATTTCAAATTGATATAGTCAGACCGGTAGATAAAAAAATACCGGGGTGGTTTCACCCCGGCATCTGTGAGAAAAGCTCTCGTTCTCTCTAGAAGAATTTCACTCCCAGTGTAAGCGGTACCCAGTTCCAGGAATCATTGTCGGTTGCGACCGAGACCCAGCGGAGCTGTGCAAACAGGCTCCAGGCCGGACCGGTTTTAAGATCAACGCCACCGCCGACATTGAAATAGAACTTGCTAGCATCCTGCCGGGCTTCATTCAGAGTGCTCGTGATAAGCGTGGTTCCGCCGGTGAACGTCGACTGGCTTATCGCAGCCATGCCAACGCCGCCGAAAACGAACGGCTTAACGGGAGAAGCCGGCATGTTGAAGGAATAGCGGCCGTCGCAGCCAAACATCCAAAACTTGCTCGTGCCACCTTCGAGATCGGTGTAACCGGCCAGGAGGGGGTCGGAATCCCAATCGATATTGAAGGTGTGGTATTCAACTTTACCGACTACCTGGAAAGCCGGCATGAACTTGTAGCCCACACCGACACTGCCATGGTAACCGGTCTTGAAACCGTCCTTAAAGGCATCGGGTGACTGTGGCAGGGAAATCGCGCCGCCCGCGTAAACGCTAAACGGCTGGGGGACTCCGGCCGACACAGTCGCGGCGAATGCGATCAGAACGATCAGGGCCAGAAACAGTCGTTTCATTGCTACCTCCAGTTAGAGTGGTTGCGTATGACTCTGTACTTAGATCGGTCAGGATCGATTGATTCTTTACCGCTGCCCGGCTCTTTTGGATACCCTCCAAACCTTTCTGTCAGCTCACCTTCCTTCTATCTGTCTTGGCGCCGGCAGGTGTATTCGGGGCAAAAATTAGTTGCCCGTATCGAGACAGGCGCGCAGGTCAGGTGCCAGTAGCTGGCATCGCCGATATGGTGATTACTTACCTGCGAATAACTGACACTACTCAGTCCCGTTGGTTCCTCAGTGGCTACATTCGATCGGGGTGTGATCTTTAACTTGTAGGCGACGGATTCTTGCCGTACTCGCCGTAACCGATTAAGACAAAATAGGATAGGGTGTGCGATCACTGCGAGGGAAAATGCGAATTTGTGAACAGATTCACTTGCGCTGCTGCAGGCCATTGTCTATATATATATTTCAAACGTAAATCTGGAGGCATTCTGATGGCGGAAAGAAAAGAGGCCTATATAATCTCGGCCTGCCGATCGGCGATTGGTGTTTTGCATGGTGGTCTGGGGACTATTACTGCCCCACAACTGGGCGCGTTGGCGATCAAGGAAGCAGTCAAAAGGGCTGGCATTGAACCGGCTGATATTGATGAAGTTATTATGGGACAGGTGGTTCAGGGGGGGTGTGGCCAGGCTCCGGGTCGCCAGGCAGCTATCCATGGCGGCATCCCGCCGGAAGTGGCCTGTATGACCATCAATAAAGTGTGTGGTTCCGGTCTCAAGGCGGTGATGTTGGGTGCGCAGTCAATCCGTGCCGGCGACCAGAACCTGATTGTAGCGGGTGGCATGGAATCAATGTCACAGTGTCCATATGTTATCAGGGGAGCCAAGACCGGTACCAAGTTTGGGCACCAGAAACTTGACGATATCATGATTTCCGATGGTCTCTGGGATTCGTTTAATGATTTTCACATGGGCAGAGCTGCGGAGTACACGCGTCGTAAGATGAATATCACGCGCGAGGAACAGGACGAGTTCGCGTATAACTCGCACAGAAAGGCGGTGGCGGCTCAGAAAGCGGGCAAGTTCAAAGACGAGATATTCGATATCGCCATCCCGCAACGAAAGGGTGACCCTGTTATCGTCAATACCGATGAGAACCCGCGGCCGGACATTTCAATAGAGAAACTGGCCAGGCTGAAACCGGCTTTCGAAAAGGACGGTACTGTAACTGCAGGGAATTCGCCTGGCCTTAACGATGGGAGTTCCGTGTGTGTCGTGGCGTCGGAACGGTATATGAAAGAGAAGGGATTAACTCCGCTGGCACGAATCATCGAGTATGCTGTCGCCGGTACCGAACCGATAGAACTCTTTTTCTCCCCGATCTATGCTGTTCAGAAACTGATGAAGAAAATGAACGTGGATATAAACCATTGGGATCTCATTGAAGCCAACGAGGCCTTCTCGGCCCAGGCGCTGGCTGATGGTCGCGAACTGAAATGGGATTGGGACAGAGTTAATGTGCATGGCGGGGCGGTTGCCCTGGGACATCCCATTGGCGCATCCGGTGCCCGGGTGCTTACAACACTTATTTACGCCCTGAAAGATCGTGGTTTGAAGACCGGTCTGGCCACATTGTGTCTTGGCGGTGGTCACGCGGTCGCCACGGCGATTGAACA
>JAOZPL010000136.1 GCA_029932795.1 Candidatus Zixiibacteriota bacterium
CTGCCATTGACAAGACGGAACAGCAGACAGACTCGTCCTTATCCCGTACTTTTCAACCACGTATTTATGGAGTTCCTCCGGTAGGACTGTTTTTGTTGATGTACAACTGCAGCTCGCTATGCTCATATCATGCCTCCGCTCAACCTGACAGACAAAGAGACACGTACCAAGTTCCTGCCTCACTGTCGTCTGAAACAAGGCGAAATCTGGCACGATCCGCTTGGGAAGCATGTGGTTGGTTGCGGTGATTGCTGCGATGAGACATTTGTCCGTGACCTGATGGCTGGCCGTCCCAAAGCGAGATTAGCCATTCAGGACCCCCCGTACAATCTTATCATGTTTGCCCGGCGGTCAGTGGAAGAATACCTCAGCTTCTGCCGGAAGTGGGTTGAGAACACCTACCGTGCTCTTGATGACAACGCCGCGCTGTATATCTGGATGGGAGCCGACCAGAAGAATCATTTTCAGCCGTTACCGCAGTTTCTCTCGATGATTGCTGAGACGAAGTTCGTGTCACGATCGTTCATCACGATGCGCAACCAGCGTGGCTACGGCACACAGAAGAACTGGATGGCGATCCGGCAGGAGTTGTTATACTACACCAAGGGTGAACCTGAGTTCTCGGTGCAATATACTGACATCCCCAAAATTCTCCGTGGCTATTATAAGCATGTCGGTGGAGAGGAAAAAGAGAATCTGGATCGTTCCCGGTCGCAGACGATACGCGCCGGCAATGTCTGGGTGGATATTCAGCAAGTGTTCTACCGGATGGAGGAAAACGTCGAGAACTGTCCGGCTCAGAAACCTCTGAAAGCTATCGAACGGATAATCTTCGCTTCGTCAAAAGAGGGTGACACGGTCATTGATTTCTTCGCGCACGCCGGTACAACCCTGCTGGCCTGCGAGCGCACCGGCAGGAACTGCGTCACATGTGATATCGATCCGATCATGGCGGAAATCAGTATTCGTCGCCTGGAGCATTTCCGTAGAACCGGCAAGACCGGCTGGCAAAGGGCGAACCCGTTCGATGACATCACAGTGACCATGGCTGATGTTTCCCCGCCCAGTCATCCCGTGCAATCCACTATTTCAGATATTCCAGCGTGATACGGCTGTTCTCCGCTCTGACGTAGCTGAAATGATCGATAAAGTCACCCGTGTTAATGTAAGTGCCGTCGCCGATCTGTGTCCAGATCGGGGTATGGAGATGCCCGATTATGACAGCGTCACAACCGGATTCAATCTTGCCTCTGGCATAGGCTTCGTAGTCGGCAGCGAATACGTGATCGCGTTTACTTGTATAGTTGCGCGATGAGCCGGAAACATATCTGGCAAGCGGGAAAGCCCAGTCGGGCGGTAGTTTGCGGTAAAGCCAGATGTTGAACCGGTTGCGCAGGATTCTCTTCAGCAGTCGGTACCCTCGATCCCCGGGAGCCAGGCCGTCACCATGTATCAGATGCAGGCGCAACCCGTCATAAACAAGGTCAAAACAATCCCGGTGCACCACCAGGCCGAGCTGCTTCTCAAAAAAATCATCCAGCCAGAAGTCGTGGTTGCCGCTGACGTAGTCAATGCGGATGCCCTTCTTGGTGAGATCGTACAGCATAAAAAGAACTTCGTGGTAATCCTTGGGGATAACATACTTGTACTCAAACCAGAAATCGAACAGATCACCGAGAATGACCAGCCGGTCGCCGTCACCCTTCACGATATCAAACAGGGCGGCTATCCTGGTAACTTTCTCGGTTTCTTTAGACGACGAAGCAGAACCGAGGTGCGCGTCTGAAAAGATGTAAAGCGCCATCAGATGGAATATACACAAGGGTTTGCCCGAAGGTCAGCCTTTAATGCAGAGATCTGCCGGGTATGGAAAAATGTACCAGACAGCACAAGCCGCAGCACATTGCCATCACTCTGACAGACTATCCCTCACCAGTTCCTCGGCGTGTGCCTTGCCGTCCGGCCAGGTGGCCTCGACTACCAGCATGCCGCGAAGTTCACCCGCTTTGTAGCCGGTCGCACGGTCGGACGGATACCGCTTCTTGACGGCGTCCATTACGCCCGGCGCCAGTGTCTGCAGGTCACCGTGGCATTTCAGGCAGAGCGGCTCTGTGCGAATCGGTTTGTAGTATCGATACGCCTTGAGACTGTCCAGCTCTTCCCAGGTCTCAACAAAAGGCGGTGTGACAGCCGTATCGGCAAAGCCGAGGAGAATAACCGTCTCGGTGGTAGTGGCCCGGTTGTCCGGATTGCGGCTCCTGTCGCTCACGCGCCTGATGCTCCAGCCACCGGCTGAGTGTGCGGCTGCGATTTCCGGTGCCTTTGTCGCACAGACCTCGATGACACCAACCGCATCCCCTCCGGACAGAGCCGCCATCAGCTCTTCCCTGAGTTCTCCGGTAAATCCTGCAACGAGCTTTTCGGCTGCCTCGTGATACGTCGTAGCGTCTTGGGCGAACTCGGGACTGACCTCTCCTGTTTTCACCTTATCAGTTTCCTTGTCTGATTGAGCGGTGCAGGCGACAAGAAGAGCAGCAAGACAGGAAATAAACAAAGATTTTTTCATGGGTCCCTCCAGTGATGTCGACAAGATAACAAGAACTGTGGAATGTCGGCAAGAGTTAATTGCGATCCCGTGAAATACAGAGCGGTTTTAGGTTAAAATTGGGGAAGACGCAGCAACTGCCAGCCAATTACCGGCTCATCGTTTAGATATCCGTCAGGCCGGAGGGGCCCATGAGTTCGACAAAAGCGCGGAGAATCTGATCATCATAAGCCCCCTTCAAAGAGAACATTATCCCCAGCGCCGGGAAGGTATCCATGGCACGCTGATATACCCGCTCGGTCGTCATGGCATCGAAGGAATCCACAACCGCGACAATCCTGGAGTAGATATGCATCTCATCGGGGGACAGTCCCGACGGATACCCTCGTCGATCGCCACGCTCGTGGTGTTGCAGTACTGGATAATATGACGCGGACGGGATTATATCGGTCTCCTGTAGAATCTCAACTCCCCACTTCGGGTGTTTTTTCATAATCTCAAATTCGATAGGTGTCAGTACCGTCCGCTTGTTGAGAATACGTTCGGATATCTTGGACTTACCAACATCGTGCAGCAAGGCCCCAACACCAAGTTCGTAAAGGAACTCCTGATCCTTGAATCCAAGCTGCTGTGCCAGGGCTACCCCGAATGTGCAGACATTGACGGAATGAGAATAAGTATAGTAGTCAAAGGAAGTGATTTTCAGAAGGTTGAGGAAAGCCTCCCGGCCCTTGAGAATATAATCGACCGTGTTTACAACCAGTTCCTGGGACCGTTGTATATTCTCTCCATAGGTTGGATTGTTCAGAACGTCCTGGACGAGAGAGGTCGACGTTTCATAGAGTATGCCAGCCTTCTTGGTCTCTTTGATGCCCGGATCCTGAAGAATCTTGTCCAAGTTTTTCTCTATGTACCGCTGGTATCTTTCCTTGTTCTCAGAAGTGACGAACAGGCGATTGACCTTGTTTTCAACGAGTTTCTTACGGGTACGCTCAGTGAACGGCAGGTCGCTGGATCGATACAGGACCATTTCTTTGTTCACCCTTATATAAAGATCAAAATCCAGTACCGAATCCACTCGTATTGATTCAAGGTAGATTGGCATGAATTTCTGAGCCACGCTGCTTTTGATCAGAGCGGCTGACATGTTATTGAAATATCCTTAAAAATATCAAGACACTGTTTCCCAAAACTAACCCGTTAAGAACAGATATCCCGTATATCGGCAGATCAACAGTCCGCCTGAAGATAACCGCCTAAACGGGTATCGGATGATGGGAAAGGGGTTGCCTTGCGGAGCCACGCTGATCCCTGTCGGGCCAGACTGTCAGGCACCGAAGTTCTTTACGCTCTGCAGAACAGAGTTCAGCCGCGTAGTAATGTCAGAGAGGACTCTGGAATACCGCCTCAGGAGTTCGGAGTATTGCCAGCGCATCCGAAAAGCCTTCTCGGGAAAATCAAACAGCTCCAGGAGTGCGGACTTGTAGATTTCATCAATGTATTTGATAACATAATAGGGATATTCATCGATGTTGGGATCATCAACTTCGCCCTTGCCGATCCGGTCCCGATAAACTTCTACTTTCTCCAGGACAACCGTACCAAAGCACCAGGGCGTCATGATAACGCCAAAATTGGAACCATCCGTATAAAGCCTTCGTATCGTCCTGAGAACAAGGTCCATAATAACGATCCTGGCCTGATAGTATGCCCGGGTTTCAGCACTCTTTGCAGGGGTAGCGATGAGTTTCTGGAGCAGGGTCGTCTTCTCCTGAGTAGCATTGGCATACGTTATCTCCAGGAAACGATAGTAATCCTCGAAATATACCTTGGCGTTCTCCGTGAGAGACATGATATAGTATCCATCATCATCCTTGCGGACACGCGGTTCGACACCGCTGGCGAGCCTCTCCCTGGTAAAACCACGTTGAAACCTGTTGTCTAACATCGTGTTTCCTCAGTCAGATCTTTACACGCCTGATGTCAGAGCATACATGATGCCAGCCCCACATTAGACCACCGAGGATAAACGGCGTTGCTATATCTCATTGGGAGAGAAGGAATAAAGTGGAAACACCAAAAGTCGGTCAGCTCTTCCGCCAATATGCAGATAGGCAAGGGAATGCATACAATTTATCCGCCTTGAAATCTAGAAAGGAGGCGATCTGATAGATACCGCGATACCTGCCGTGTATAAGAATCACCCAGATTCCAATAAGCTGCTGCCTTTCCCTTTATGGAAACCGAAAAAAAACCGCCTGATTTGCCGATACTGGTCTTTATCATAACTAGCAGATTCTTTTTGATCAATCCTGAGGTATAGGGCGAATGAAGCACAGACGACAAAAGAGGGGTGCCGGGGCAAAGAATACACGTTTCTCAACAGCCAAATCAGGTACGCACAGGAATTCGGACAAGCCCGGCAATGGCAGGCGAAAACTGCCGAGAAAAGGGTCCTGGCGAAAGGAATGGCAGCAACTCCGTCAGATGGACATCGACGAACTTGAGGACTACACTACGGAGAACGACTACGTCTGAGCGATGGTAGTCTAGCCCCCGTCTCCAAACAACCCCAAGGATCACCCGGGGGACAGTCCCCGCGAGCCTTTTCCCGCATTTTCTTTCAACATTACGG
This sequence comes from Candidatus Zixiibacteriota bacterium, assembly GCA_029932795.1. Lineage (GTDB taxonomy): Bacteria > Zixibacteria > MSB-5A5 > GN15 > FEB-12 > JAOZPL01. Next base: position 5,181 of record JAOZPL010000136.1, read on the forward strand.
CCTCGGATACGTTATTAATACGGTCAGATAACAGTTCGTGGTCTGAAGCATCAGAGAGGTGAATAGATTGACCTGCCAAACACGGAAGTTATCCCTGCCCCTGATTATTGCCGTCACGCTGATGATGGCTTTTGGCTGTTCCGATGATGAACCAACGTCACCGAATATGCCGATCCTTTCACTTTCTCAGGACAGTCTTTTATTCACCGCTGTGGCCGGAGGTTCAAATCCTCCAGTGCAGAAAGTAATTGTCAGGAACGTCGGTTTCGGCAGCATAACCACGGAAGCAATCTCACCAACAGGCTGGATAGCGGTGACAACTTTACACGGCGCCGACGCCGACACGATTCTTGTGACCGTCTGGACGGGCGCGGTCACGGCGGGCACTCATATTGACTCGGTAGAGGTCAGAGCAGATGAAACCGGCAACTCACCGCAATTCATCAAGGTCACCTTCAGCGTCTACGAAGCAATAGACATCGAGCCGGCCTCACTTGTATTTTCAGCTCTTTCAGGCAGCGAGAATCCGGATACACAGTACTTCGAGGTCATAAACCGGGGAGGTGGCTTCATGACTTACTCGGCATACAAGTCAGCAAGCTGGCTCACTCTTACTAAGACCACGGGCAATGCTCCCGACACCGTGGT
>JAOZPL010000137.1 GCA_029932795.1 Candidatus Zixiibacteriota bacterium
CAGCGTGCGAAGCGTTGAATGCTGTCTTTACCATTAGGAAACGCTGGCTCTGGGAACAGGTGCGGGCAAACGGTTTTGCGTTATCCTATGTTATTGGGAAATATGAGCGGTTGGTGACCGTGTTACTCATTGTGATATAATGATATGGAGGTGGGGAATGTAACCACGTTTTTGTGGTCATTTGACATCTTTCTGAGTTAGGATCGGAAGGTCAATGACAATCCAATACCACTACCCATCGAGTAGAGTCACCAAAACCAGTCCCCTATTGCTGCCTCGTCATGCCCGCTTTAGTGAGACATAGCTTCCCGGAATGCCGCCTGCGATGATATAGCTTACGAAGTGTTTCCCCCTGAAGACGTGAAAGGCTTACGTACCCCAGCCAACACACAGGTGGGGAATACCTTAGGATTTCCCAAAGTGTGCACAGGCCATGCCGCTCACACCAATCAGATGTGAAACCCATCTCGTGCGCCCGTATGTTCACCCGTTATACGAGTTAACGTGTGCGCTGCCAGTCGGAATGGTCCATGTGGTCTTTCAGTTTCCGCCAAAGTTCTTCAAGGTCGCACCGCATCACAATAAGGTCCTGTTTGGTCCCGCTGATATCTTTCACGTAATTGTGAAGCTCTGCCTCTGGATGGAAACCAAGTCGTTTGAAAATGTTCTGAACACCTACCTGAGGACCCATGATTTTCACAACAATCTGCTCAACCTTTTTGCCGGCTGCCAGCGCATAAAGTTCACAGGCCATTAGTGTGCCGAGCCCCTTATGTTGAAACGGCCGTGCCACAATTAACCTTATCTCGGCGACGTGCTCTTTCCAGCCCGGAGCTTCCAGTTCCAGAGATCCGTCCGCTATGATTTGGTCGTCGACAATGGCCACCAACCTCATTACCCTACCCGATTCCATGGCCCGGATTCTTCGTTCCACAATTTCACGGTTGGTGACATTGCGTCGAAGGTAAGCTGTATCCTCTTTCGGAAGTGCCCGGAAGAAGGCCAGAGATCGGTCGACATCGTCCGCTCTCATCTCTCGAATGAGAACTTCACTTTGGTCCTTCAGTTTCACTTTTTTTTCCATCTCGTTATCCTTTACATGTCATCATGTGGAGTGAACAAGTCCGCATTTCATGGTACGATACTCATTGGCTGATGGCAATAATTTTTCGGTGTTTTTTCTGCTTGATTTACAGATCGCAGAGAACCTGCTGGGAGTTCAATGAGATGCCGTCTTACTGTCGCTTCAACCGAGTGAATCCCGCCTTGCAAAACCCTCCGCAGGCGGCCATGAGATAGGACTGGTCAGGTTGCCGCTGTTCTCCCTGAGGTGCCCGGAGACGCGGGATGCGCTGTAACAGCAGGTATCCCCAGCTACATCAGACCGGAGGGACATATTGAACGGCTACTGAATTGGTTGTCTCACAGAACAATCGCTGGATTTCACTCAGGAAGGGGCGTTACATGTTCCAACATCGGATTGTCTCCAGTTACATAGGATGTACTGGTACGATGCGTTGGTCAAGAAAAAGCACGGTGTGCCATGATCAAACTGTGGAACGTCCATTTGCAAATGCCTGGTTTTTTTAAGGGAGCATATTTATGAGAATTACTCAAGGATAGTTACGTTTACAGTGTGTCTTTTAATCCTCCGTAGAGCCGGAATCAGGAGAGGTGAGATTCAATGCCAGAGCTGCACCGACAATACCGGCTTTGTTACCCATCTGAGCCGGGACAATATCGGTATTGACAGTGAGATACCTCTTGAACCTGTCGAAGTTTTCGCTCACACCTCCGCCGATTATAATCAGGTCGGGCGAGAGAAACCTGCTCATCATCTCAAGGTACTTATTCACCCGGAGGCCCCAGGCATCCCATGAAAGATTCTCCTTTACGCGAACAGCGGCCGCCGCCAGTTCCTCACCCTCAATCCCTTCCGGCATGAGAATGTGTCCGAACTCGGTATTGGGAAAAAGCTTATCATTGTGAAAGAGTGCGCTGCCAATACCGGTACCGAGCGTAAGCATGAGAACAGTACCTCCAGCGCTATGGTGGTACACTCGTCCGGCTCCGAAACGCATTTCAGCAAGGCCGGCAGCATCGGCATCATTTATAACTTTTACCTGTGCTTTAACCAGTTCCCGAAGCCGCTTCTCAAGATTGACTCCCAGCCAGTCGTCTGAGACATGTGCCACTGAGAAACAAACACCGTTTTGCACTACACCCGGGTAGCCACAGCCTAGAGGCCCCGTCCAGTTGAAATTCTCGATAATGTCTCGGATCGCTTCGCAGATCGCATTCGGGGTAGCTGGTTCAGGAAGCGGTACCTGTCTTGGCTGTACTGTGATCTCGCCGGTTCTGATCTTCACCGGGGCAGCCTTTATGCTACTGCCTCCAATATCAACACCCAGCACGTGTGCCATAGCCTGATTGCCTGATTTCATCGAACATATGATAGACCCTGGACCTCGTTTTGGCAAGGGGCCTCATGTTCTCCAAGGCCGGTCACGGGGACAAAGGATGTGGTTTCGCTATGGCCGCTAATATTACAGCCTGCTTTTATTTTTGCCTCAACAGGCATTTTGGACTACAATAAAGCACACGTTGCTGACAGAATTGATGTGAGGCTCTCATGTTTACGCTGAACATATCCATTAAATTACACGATACCGATGCGGCCGGTTTGCTCTTTTATGCGAACCAGTTCAGGCTGGCTCATGATGCCTACGAAGGCTTCATGGAGGAAATCGGATTCGGTTTCGCTTCGATTATCAAAGATTCGGATTTTCTACTGCCGATTGTCCACGCCGAAGCGGACTACAAGGCGGAACTGTCCGTCGGGGACAGGGTGACTGTACGGTTAACAACTGAAAAAGTCGGCGATTCCTCTTTTACGCTGGCGTATGAACTGCTGGATGCAGAGGGTAAACCAGTTGGCTCGGTCAAAACGGTCCATGTCTGTCTGGACAAAGTGACCCGGAAGAAGAAAGCCCTGTCCGGAGATCTACGCAGCGCGCTTGAGAGCAACAGTTAGTCTTTCTTTTCATTCATTCGGCGGACGAGCTCGGTGAAATACACGCGTGACGGTTTGAGACCGGTTGTGCCTGACTTGTCCGGCCAGGCATAGAACGTGTCCGGTATCTTGAAACTGGGGAGGTAACCTTTAAGATGTGATATCAGCTTGGTGTCGTCAGGCTGTCGTTTTCCCGTCTGCCGGACAAACGCCACCGGACGGAAACCGTAGACGTTGTCCTCTTTCGGTACGACCAGGGCTTCCGTTACGGACGGGAAGAGGCATAAAGCCGCTTCGATCTCCTCAGGGTGGATATTCTCACCTCCGGAGATAAACATATTGTCTTTTCGTCCAGTGACTGTCAGGTAGCCATCGGAGTCAAGTTCTCCCATGTCCCCGGTAGTAAACCAGCCCTTCCCATTCACCAGGGAGTCAGGCCGATCCGGCCTGACATATCCATTTGATAGTGTTTTTCCCCTGACAAGGATTTCTCCCTCTCGGGAGATTTTGACTTCGCGATGCTCGAGAATCCTTCCCGAGGTTGCCAGTTTTTCCGGTGGATCGTTTTTCGCGATGGTTGTAACCTGTGAAGCCATTTCCGTCAGGCCGTAGCTCGTGTGGAGGGGCAATCGATATTTAAGGGCTTCGCCAATGAGTCGTTCCGGCACAGGACCTCCTCCCAGCAGAACGGCTTTCAGTTGCTTGGCAACACGGCTTAGATCTTCATTGTGCTCAAGCAGCCGATGGAGTTGTGTCGGCACGAGCGATACATGGGTCACATTGTGTTGCAGTATCGCCTGACCAGTCTCCTGCTTCGCTGACGGAATGACAACCGCGCCGCCGCCGAGCAAGGCGCGAAAGAGTATGCCGATCCCGCCGACATGGTAGAGTGGCAGCGAAAGCAGCCAGCGATCACCCGGCTCAAACGGGATATTCCTGTTTGCCCCCAAAGCGCTGTAATAGTGATTGCCATATCTGTGAAGCACTCCCTTGGGTTCGCCTGAGCTGCCGGAGGTAAACAGTATAGTAGCCTCCCGATCTAACGAGATTGTGTCAGTCACCGGCTTCGGCGAGTCGGAAGATTGAAGAAGGCTACCCGTTTCGATTCGATTCACACCGGACAGAGTGATTGCGTCATCACACGCGCCAAAGACAATAAGATGTTCGCATGCGGCCAGCCTGACCAGTTTCTTTATCGTGTCGTGTGGTAGCCGGTCCGAGAGCGGACAGGCAACAGCCTTTATCTTCAGCAGCGCCATTAGCGTCACAATGTAATCGACAGAACTGTCTCCCAGAAGCGCTACTCGGTCCGATTCACGAACACCGTGCCCAGTCAGGCCGGATGCCACCCCGCGCACCATCCTGTCATACTCCTGGTATGATACTGCCAAGTCGGCTGTGATGAGGGCCGGGAAATCAGCCAGCCTTTGTACAGCCAAACTCAATGGCGACGGGATATCAGACACCATGCACCTCAGTAAGCATCGTCGTATCCGGTTCCGGCATTTTACCTGTATACGCACCAAGCTGGATGATACCGCTTGACACTGTCAATGGGGTCTGTAGAATGTCCCTTTCGAACCATGATAGCGTACCGAGGCCCGTCGGGACGTCTTTGTCACTGGTGGCTGATGCAAGGTGAGCCAGTGCGAGAATGCCCAGAGATGATTCAAACGACGAGCTTATCAACGGTATTATGCCGAGTCTGCGAGCTTCGCGGGCAAACCGCATGCTTCGTTCAACACCGTCCAGCAGCGTGGGCTTGAGAATGACAACCATGATTCCGGTCAGTTTTCCAAGGCTTTCCGGTGCCATGTTTTGCAGTGACTCATCAAGGGCAACAGGCAAGCCGGTGCGGTTGGCAAACCCCCGGGAGCTGGTGGCGTCGTGACACGGTTCTTCAATGTATTCAATCTTGCAGGCGGCGATTCCATTGGCGAACGTGATCGCTTCATCGAGACTCCATGCCTGATTGGCATCAAGGCGAAGCGTCGCGGTGCCGTCAAGTTTATCGCACACACACTTAGTCAATTTGATTTCATCATCCACAGGTGCCCGTCCGACTTTCAGCTTGACAGCGCGGTATCCATCTTTGCACGCCTGCTCAGCCTGTCTGAATACATCATCTGGGGAACCTGACAGGAGAGCATTGACTGAAACGGTTGGGCGTGAGGAGGGATTGAGCAGTGAGTGTAAAGGTATTTCCCTGAAGGCAGCGGTAAGGTTCAGCACGGCCATTTCAATGCCGAACCGAACCGAGGGCGACAAGTTGTATTCACCCAACCATCTATCAAAACCTCCATCAAGTTGCTCCAGCATATAGGGAATCGTCTGCCCGCTGAGCCGGCTCTTGAGAGAGAGAAGCTGGCTGGAGGTATCGGCAGGACTCTCCCGGCTGAAACCGGGCAGGGGGGAAACCTCTCCCCAACCGGCGTGGCCATCGTGGTCCACGAGGCGAATGGCATATCCTTCGCGGCGGGTAACCGTGTTTCCTTTCAGTATCAAAGGTCGCACCAGCGGCATTCGGAAGGAAAAGAGGCGAATCTGCGCAATAGTCACAGCAGACATCCCAGGGAGAATAGAAGGCTGTATAAAAACAGCAACCTGCCGGTGGTTGCCAGCACGTTGTTTAAGACCTTGCCGTTTCTACTGTTGAAAACGTTTCTGATCGTTGGCAATGACACCGCCGGGACATAGAGAGTCAAAAGCAGCCAGGGTGATTCTGTTGCATATATCACCAGTCCCACCGGAATCAGGCAGGCGATTATCAACACAAG
>JAOZPL010000138.1 GCA_029932795.1 Candidatus Zixiibacteriota bacterium
AAGTTCCTCCGTGACGTTGACATCGAGCAACATTGCCAGTTCCCGATGCTGCTCTTTGGATTGCGCTGTAATTTCAAAGCTCTCCAGTTCTGCATCAAGAGCTCCCGACATAGAGAGCAGAAAATCCTCTTCAGAGATAATCCCTTCCTCAAGTTTAATGGAGTCAATGCCCGACTTTATTCGAGCCGCTTCAAGCTTGTCATTGTAAAGCTCCCGCTTCAGAGCCAGTCTCAGGACAGCCATGTAGGCTTCGATTACTTCTATCTTCAGAGCGGTTTGCTCCTCGTGCCGCGTGAGCCGCGCTATCTCCAGATCATCCTCCCTGTTGTGCAGTTCGTGCTTGGCAGCTGAAGGCCGGAATAGTTGCTGCTCCAGAGAAAAATTGAAAAACCCCCGGTTGGAGTTCTCATCAACAAAAAGACCCTCGTCAGTTCCCAGTCGCGTATCCGGATATCTGCTGTCCGATCGCGTCAGATTGGCGGCAGCCACAAAGGAGGCACCGGATAAGGGTACACTCTGTCTGAGTTCGATGAAGGAATTGAAATGAAGGTCACGCGTCTCGTACAACGATTTTTTCTGAGCACCACCAAAGAAACGGTACGATTGATCACTGGAGTAGGCCGGCAAATCTCCGTTGATCGAGATTTCCGGCAGGTAGAAATTAATCCGCCGCGCATAGTAGTACTGTTCGGCCACTTCCTGTTTCCCTCGGATCATCCCTCCGCGAACGCTTTGATTAACCGCTAGGTCAAGCGCTTCCTCCAGAGTAATATCCCGGGCAAGGGCATCTGCCGTCGCCAGGCTCACCAGTGCCGAGGTAAGAAGAATCAGCGCCAGTTGATGAAAACAGGCAACACTACGATACAAACATATCATGGAAATACCTCACGAAGGAGTGAACAATTTACTCATATCTCAGGGCATCGATCACGTTGATCTTTGCCGCTTTGTGAGCCGGGAAAAGGCCAAAGACAATTCCGACTGCCATCGAGACGCCGATCGACAGAACGATAGAGAAGATGGAAACGATAGTCGGCCATCCGGCGTAATAGGAGATGACCTGGGAGATAATCAGTCCCAGCACCACGCCGACAGAACACCCCAGCAGGCAGATAGTGACGGCCTCAATAAGAAACTGCCGCATAATGTCATCACGAGTAGCCCCGACCGCTCGGCGCACACCAATCTCCCGCGTCCGCTCCAGTACCGTCGCCAGCATGATGTTCATAATGCCGATACCTCCCACCAGCAGCGACAACCCGGCAATGGCACCCATCACGATATTGAAAATCCGCTGCGTCTTCTGTGACTGCCGCAGCAGTGATTCGGGTACGATGATCTCGAAATCCTCCACGCCGCCGTGACGCCGCCTGAGAACCCGCTCAACCAGTTTGCTCACCACACCAACATTTTTGAGATCAGCCACCGTAACCGTCAACTGGTCGACCTCCGGCACATTGTAGGCTTTCTCATCCTCAGTGGCGATAACCATCCAGGGGGTACCGCTTATCACAGGCTCGAAACGGTCGAATTTCTTCTGTGCTGTGTTGTATGGAATGTATACGTCTTCGTTGAAGTTCTTCAACTCCAGCCCTTCGACTTTCCCCCGTCCAATGTACTTGTCCGCCATCACTCCGACGACGATGAAATCCAACTCCTCGATCCGCACGCTCTGTCCAATCGGGTTCGCAAAAGCAAACAGGCTACGTTTGGCTTTTGCCCCCAGCACACACACCTGCGCAAAAGTTTTGTTGTCACTCTCAATAATGAAACGACCGTAGTCAACCTCGATTGATGAGGAATAGATAAATCTCGGGAAGGTGGCCACCACCCGCACCGCCGCCTCGTTGCTACCGTGACTGATTGTGGCTATTGGTTCGAAACGCTGGGGGACAACATTGGCCACGAGGCCGGTGAACCGGGCGATATTCTCACCATCGGCCAGAGACAACCCGCTCGAACGTTGGAACCCTTCGGTAGAACCCGGTGCCTGCCCGGGAACGCGAGCGTTCACAATTATATTGTTTATGCCCAGAACTTCAATTTCTTTCAGCGCTTCTTTCTCCGCCCCTTCACCGATAGAAAGCATGGCAATCACCGCCGCCACACCGATAATGACACCCAGCATTGTGAGAAACGTACGCAGCTTGTGCGCCCCCAGCGATTCAACAGCAATCTGAATGACCCGCGAGTAATCCACTACTTGCCTTTTCGCTTGACGCGCCCACCCTTGCCGACCGGTCTAGGCGGTACCTGTCGGCCCTTGTTCATCTCCGGTTCCGTGGCACGCTCACCCGGGAGTCGCTGTTCTTCAAGCGTCGGGTCGGTCAGACAGATCACCTCGCCACCCTCAAGACCGGAGAGGATTTCTATGGCCATATCGTTACGCCGTCCGACTTCCACCACCCGTTCTTTCTTGCTGTCAAGATAGACAACCGTCCTGCCTTCCTTTTCGAACACAGTTTCCAGCGGAACCGAAACGACATCCTCAATCCTGCCGAGGATTATCTTACAGGATGCGGATATCCCCGGTTTAAGATCGTCGTCCTGGTCATATACATCAACTTCGAGATCAAAGACATTGATCTTGGAGCCGGGATCTTTCCGGTGTGCCAACGTTCCTTTCTTGCTGACAATCCCCCGGTACCTCTTATCCGGAAAGGCATCGGCACTAACGACGACGGGCAGTCCCGAGTCAACCTTGGCCGCATCCACCTCAGAGACGGTGGCTTTCACTATCATCTCAGAAAGATCTGGCAGGTTTACCAAACCCTGCCCCGGCCAGGGAGAGTCTCCCTCCTGTACCTTGCTCATCGTGCCCCCTTTCCATATCTCAAGATATACAACCATACCGGGAATGGGAGCGGTGAGGGTCATCTGATCCAGTTCACGCTGTGCCTGGTTAACCTTCTCTTGTGCTCGCTGCACCTCCAGTTCCGCTTTTTGTACGTCGGATTTGATCTGATCCAGCTTCGCCTGGCTGTTTAACTCGGCCAGCTCCAGTTCCAGCTTCGCTTCCTCAGCCACTCTAGGTGCCTCATGTGTCTTCTCATCATAGTTGCGGCGCGCCCGCTCCAGGTTCAACTTGAGCTGTTTCTCCTGAATTGCATATTCCTGTTTGGCACGATAAAGATTGGTTTGAGCAATCTTGAGGCCTGACTCATGTTCGGTCCAGTCAGATAGTTGTTTTGTGGCATCGAATTTTATAACCGGATCGCCTGCTTTGACCATCGACCCTTCCGGCGCCAGCCACGTGATCTGAAGACCACGTATGCGGGGCGTGCTCAACACATAGGCCCGCTTGGCGTCGATCTGGCCCGTCACGTCCAGAGAGATAACAAACTCACCTTTCCTTGCCACTCCGGTGGGGATATTTTCCGAAGTGGAGAAAATAGCCTCCACTCCATAATAACCGCCAAGGACTACCCCCAGAAGTACTCCGATATATATCAGCTTTTTCATAATCAGCCTCTTCATCTGGGCGTGGTGTACTCTATTTCTCTATTAAAAAAATACAACTCTGTCCACTCAGTAACATGTGACGTTTGAATTATTACAACTTCCCGTATTATGACAAATAAATCCACAAGAAAGATTAACGACACCCCTGCGTCTTTATAACTTATCCATGACAAGATAAACTCTTGTATGCTAACCCCTGAAGACGGGTTGCAAGTTTCTCAGAGTTTCCAGCGGCGGTGCGTCCACAGCCACTGGTCGGGATACCGGCGAATGCCATCTTCAAAGAATCCGGTGTACGCCTGTGTCATCTGTTGTATGTCCTCTTCTTTATTGCCGGAATGGGGCGGGTAGATCGGCTCACCGGACATAACGACATGACGATCATACTTCTCGCGCCGCAGCAGAAAAGGAAGAATCGGACAACCACTTCGAACTGCAAACAGCGCCGGTCCCTGCGGCGTCGCGGCTCGACGGCCAAAGAAATCCACGACCACCGCCCCGGAGGTCGCGTGCTGATCCGACACCAGGGCAACAAAATGATTCGCTTTCAGAGCCTTAAACACCTGCCGGATTGAATCAGGTATCCTGATTATGCCGACATCCATCTCCCGCCGGAAGCTTATCAGCAGTTCGTTCACTTTCTCATTGTGCTGCCGTCCCACCAGGAGGTCGATCGGATATCCTTTTGAGGCTACCCAGCCACCCAGCAGCTCCCAACTCCCGAAATGAGCTGACAGAATAACTCCTCCCTTTCCCTCGTCGTGAACCTTCCGTAATATCTCAACTCCGGCGTCTTTCACGGTCTCTCCGATATCGCTCGACTTCATTCTGCCGAACCGGGCGAACTCAACCAGCGTTCGTCCTGTATTCTCAAAGACCCTACGGGTTATGGCACTGATTTCATCATCCGGGAGACCATCTCCAAACGCTTTCTTCAGATTGTCGTGCGCGATTCGCCGTCGTGAGGTCAGCACAGCGTGAGCCATCCTTCCCAGCGAGGCCCCGCAGGAGTCGGCCATACGAGAAGGCATAGCCTGTACCAGCCGCGCCAGAGAAGCTGCGACAACGTACTCGATATGGTGGCTCACTGTCGCCATGGTTCATCTTCATCATCAGTCTGTTCCGGATTATCCGGATCGCCATAGTCGAAATCAGTGGATTGCAGTCGCTCTTCTTCCTCCCACTTCCTGTAATACTGCCGCCTTTTACGGTAGCGCAGAAAAACGCCGATCAACACAATCAGTGCCAGAGCCAGCCAGAACCACATGGTATCCATAAACAACGACGTCAGGTTAAAACGCGTCAGCAAATATAAGCGAAACTCTTCGTTGAAGTCAGCATAATTCGAACCGGTGGCCGCCATCAGCGCCTCGTCCAATGATTCCCCCGCCCCGATCCGATCCAGAAAGAGGTTCACCGCCTCGGTGCCGTAAGCATCATAGAAATAATATACGGCCAGATAAGACTCAGCATATGCGACATGTGCCTTGCTTTCACTGAACCGGTTGACCCGGTCGATTTCAGCCAGCGGAATTAACTGGCCGAACACGGCTGCCCGGCTCATCGCCAGGTTGTCCGACCAGCTCCACTCCATCGATGTCCTCATCGCCAGGCCCTCGTCAAACCACCGCGGCGCGGGTTTGATACCGGTTCGGTGCGCGAGCGCGAGGTGTGAATACTCATGTGCCAGCAGTTCTTCGAGTCGCCGATTCAGATTGAAGTGGTCAGGTGACTTTATGACAATACGTCTCTTATACGGAACCGCCGCTGCCGCTCCCCATTCCGGGAAACGGCCGCCGATCAGCTTCTTGAACTCACTTATGTCACCGGTGAGAAAAATATCCGGCTTATAGGTCAGGCTGTCCCGCAGCCACTCGGCCAGCCGGATTCGTGTCTGGTTAAGAACCGAGTCCGCCTTATCGATATAGCGCGGATTGTCAAAGTAGAATACAAACCGTTCCCGCTCGACCGGATGCGAAAGGTCAATCGAACCGTCTGAGTATGGACAGAGAACAGCCACCCACACAAACGCGACAAGGATCGTTCTGGCGAAACGCAACATGGCCCGAATATACAAATCACACACCGGTTAAGAAAGACATGAATTCAGTTGAGCCGGCGCACAGGTGTTATCCCCAAGGGGCATCCAGGTCATTATCGACAGATTCTGTCAACGCAGCAACGAATTTTCCCTTGATAAGCGGGGGGGCAGGTTATGTTTGTAGTAGAAGGACAACAGGGCTTACTCAGCTAAGACATAGACAGATAGGCTTGCACAGCAGGGCCATCGTGCCACAGGCACTACTGCGAGGGT